>NZ_JANIDX010000009.1:0-55323 GCF_026385485.1 Bombella pollinis | reverse complement strand
GATTGAGCGGTTGCAGAAGGCTTTTCGGGAGGACCGGAAAGGGACGATTAAGAAGCTTGTGAAGGCTGGTGTTTTGAGGGGATGGGCGGAGAATGCAGCGGATTTAGTGTTGTCGCAAAAGGGGCGGTATGGCCCCTGTGCTATTATCATGGGGGGATTGTTGGATAATATGGGGTATGAGTGGGGAGATGTTCTTCATCACGCACGGGCGATTAACGTAGAAACATATTATGGCATGGGCCCTCAGTGGGCTGTTTGTGATAGTAGAAATATGGAAGTGGACGCTGATGTGGGACAGCTAGCGTGGTGAGTTAAGCATTTGGTTGCTAAGGTTACCTCTTATTTATGAGATGGTTTTTGGCCGAGATTGGTGCGGATGCAATCTATGGTTGTGTGCCATTTGCCTTCCGCTATTTCTGTTGAGACTTCATGTTGGATGGCGATGGGTAGCCACAGGCCATCCCAAGGGGCTTTGCTGATAAGCTGGTGACTTTGGTTGGTGAGGCTACTTGGCTTATTTTCTGGGGGAAGCCAGTTTGCAGGAGCGTATTTGCTCTCTAATATAAGAGGTTGCCAGAAGGCGATGTCTGGGCGGAGGAGTGTTGTGATGGTTGTTCCGGCCTCGTTATATTTGGGGTAGCCAACCATACCATTTTGGGCGGAGATGATGGGTATTGATTTTTCTTGCCCATTTGGAGGGGTGCCAGTGTAGGAGCTGGCCCAAATGACAAAGCCCATGCTGGGCTCGCCGCTATTGCCGCAACTCATACCACCCATACAAAGGCCGATAATGTCGCCTCCGCCGCCTAAACTATACGTGATAATACGGCAAATTTGCTCTTGCCGTGTTTTAATAAAGCAGGTTTTTTCTACTTCAGTGGGTGGGGTCGTTGTCGGGCCGGTCGGTGGTAGGGCACATTCATGTTGTAGAGCAGCATTATTCTCGGTTAGTTGCTTCTCTAAAAGCTGATTCTCGACCGGTGTATTTTGCCCTTTAAGGGCATAGTATGTTTGTGCGTAATGGAAGGCAGTAACCCTAAGTGCTGGGTCGGAACAGGCGGCAGTAGAGAGAATATTAGCTTGATTTAACCTAGCACATAGTGCAACCTCATTCTTCTGTTCTTGTGCGGATGCTATATTATTGAAGTATGAAAAAAACAAGAGTAAGCTAGTGCAGCCTAGCCATTTCTTCATGATATACGATCCTGTATTTCATATTTTTATTAAAGGAATAATAGAATTATTTGTACAGTAAAGTAAGAAAATATGGATAAAAAAGTAATTTTAATTTTATGGTTTAGTGGTCTGTTTTGCCCGTTAGGAGTTGACTTTTAGAGAGGAATAGTAGAAGGGGACAGCCATGTATGTGGAGTAGCATTCGTCCTATTGGTGAAGGAACGTAACATGATTGTTCCTGTAGTATTATCTGGGGGTTCTGGTACGCGGTTATGGCCGGTCTCGCGTAAGAGTTATCCCAAACAGTTTTGTACGCTTTTGGGGCAGGAGACGCCATTTCAAGAGACTGTGCAGCGGACGAAGTTGCTAGGATTGCAGGCAGCTCCTATTATTGTGGGTAATTGTGATCATCGTTTTGTCATGGCTGAGCAGCTGCGGCAGGTTGGGATAGAGGATGCGCGGATTGTGTTGGAGCCAGTCGCGCGTAATTCTACTGCGGCGATGGCCGCAGCGGCGTTTTGGCAAGCCAAAAGCGATGATGAGGCTATTTTATGGTTTATGCCAGCCGATGCCGCGATTACAGATATTCCCGCTCTGCGAGAGGCGGTCTCTCAAGCGCGAGAAGCTGCCGAGAAAGGTTATATCGCGACATTTGGCATGACACCCACAAAAGCTGAGACAGGCTATGGGTATATTGAGCAAGGCAAGGCGTTAGACGGTACGAAAAATGCGTTCCATATTACGCGCTTCCTCGAAAAGCCAAATGAGGAGGAGGCAAAACGTCTCTTAGCAGCGGGGAAATATCTTTGGAACTCCGGCATGTTTATGGCACGAGCCAAGGTGTTTTTGTCTGAGTTAAAAGCTCTTGCTCCAGAGATTTACAATGCGGTTGAGCGTTCGGTTGAGAATGTTCAGACAGATTTAGGGTTCCTTCAGTTAGAGGCAGAAAGTTTCGCACAAGCTCCGTCCATCTCGGTGGATTATGCTGTGGCAGAGAAGACGCAGCGCGCTGCTGTAGTGCCTGCTCGTTTCGGCTGGATGGATGTTGGGAGCTGGGATGCCGTTTGGGAGTTAACACCCAAAGATAGTGACGGTAATGCAACGCGAGGCAATGTTTTTTTAGACAGAGCCAAGAATTGCTATGTACATTCTGATAGTGTCGTTGCGACCGTAACAGGCGTGGATGACCTTATCATTATCGTAACCAAAGATGCTGTTATGGTATCGCATCGTGACCGTGCGCAAGATATTAAGCATATGGTTTCGCGCCTTCGGGAAGAAGGGCGCGCGGAGGCTGAGAAGCATGTAAGGATGTATCGGCCTTGGGGCTTCTATGAGAGCTTGATTCAGGGTGATCGTTTCCAAGTGAAGCGTATTCACGTAAGCCCGGGGGAGAAGTTATCGCTACAGAAGCATTTTCATCGTGCAGAGCATTGGGTCGTTGTCGCTGGTACGGCCCTTGTAACGCGTGATGATGAAGTCCTTACGGTTAAAGAAAATGAGAGCGTTTATTTGCCATTAGGGGCTGTTCATCGGTTGGAGAATCCCGGCCGTATCCCAATTACTTTGATAGAGGTGCAATCTGGTCCGTATTTGGGGGAAGATGATATTGTGCGGCTAGAGGATGTTTATAAACGCTAGCCCTTACGGAAAAGTTAGATTTTAAAGGGCACGCATCTTATTGAAAGTAATGTATGCGTGCCCATATCCTAGCAAGATGAATATCTTCAGGCGAGGAGAGCTTGCTATGTTATATACACATGTTGTGTTGGGTACGAACGACCTTACCCGCGCTAAGAAGTTTTATGATGCGTTATTCTCCGTTATGGGTGGGAAAGCCTTAGGGGAGGCAATGCCCGGTAAGTTGCTTTACGAAAAAGACGGTCAGATGTTCATGATTGGTAAGCCAATAGATGGTAATCCTGCCTCGGTGGCGAATGGTTTCACGTTGGGATTTGCTCTTGGAAGCGAAGATGAGGTGAAAGCATGGCACAAAGCGGGCATTGAGCATGGCGGCTTGGATATAGAGAACCCGCCGGGGATACGTAAAGTCGGCGATGCGGAGTATTTTTTTGCTTATCTGCGGGATCCAGATGGCAATAAGCTTTGCGGACGGTACGACCTGTAACAGTCTGCAAGGGTTGGAGTGGGGCTATAATATGGATGGCCCCTGTCCCTCAATGTGATAAGCTTGTGGAATTGTTTGATAGAGAAAGAGGTTAAAAATGTCGGTATCGTCTATGCTAAAGCGGACATGCTTATTATTGGGTATGGTGCTGGGGCTTTGTGCAACATCTTTAGGTGTAGCAGCCGCTCAGTCTGAGGCACCTGCGACCGGCGTGAAGCAAATCACAACGCAGTTTTCTGGCTCTGTAAGCCCAGCAGGGGCAGTGTTGGATAATAAGACGGGCAAGATTATTGGCGAGATTGATCGCGGCGGCGTTGTTTATAACAATCAGGGCAGTGCTGTTGGTTCTGTCGATGATAACGGGACTGTGCGTAATAAAGCAGGGGTCGTTGTGGCGCAGGTTGCGAAAACAAACAAACTTGCAGGTGTTGCTTTCCTGTTAGAGAAGTAAGATGCGTTGCTGCTCTTTCCTTATCCTTTAGTGGTGGGGAAAGAGTGTGCCATTGTTGATAGAATCTCTGTTAAGTCCTTTTGCATAGTCTCAAAGTGACGATTAGGCTTTAGTGTTCCTAAGTTTACATAACAAGCGCGGTTGATTTCAATCTGTAGGCTTTGTTTATTTTCCTCTATTACGCCATACCGGCTTGTTATATAACCGCCCGGATAGGGTACATTGCGTTGGACGTGGTACCCTTTAGCGGTGAATAAATCTTCGGCCATGCTGATGAGTTCATGAGAGCATGTTGTACCGTGTTTATTGCCGAGTACAATGTCGCACGGCCGTGTTTGAGCAAGTGGCGGCATGGAGTGAATATCCAATAAAATAGCCGTACCAAATTGCTCGGTGAGCGAGTTCAGCGTTGTATGGAGGGCATGATGATAAGGCTGCCAATAATGGGTAAGGCGTGCTCTGGCTTCCTCGACGGGTAAGCAATAACGGTAAATACTTTTCCCCGGCGCAAGGCAACGCGGTATGACGCCATAACCTGCACGCACTTTTGCACTATAGATGAGGTCTTGCTCAACAAGTGGAGGGGAGAACATGCTGGCATCAAGCTCCCGCCAATCTCGGTTTACATCGCAAAAACTTCGTGGAAAGAGAGCCTGAATGAGGCTGAGGCCATGGGCGGGAAGATCCTGTAAAAGCTCATGAATGAAACGATCCTCCATGCGCTCTAGTTCATTTAAGGAGAGAATAGTCGTTTTTAGGAACTCAGGCGGATAATTTTGCCCAGAATGAGGGGATGATAATAAGAAGGGCGTCCGGCTTTTGCAGGGTGGCAGCTGTACCCCAACAGCGTGGGAGGAGCGGAGTGGAAGCGCACAGGGAGTTTTTTGAATTTTTTTCACGATAAAGGCTTGCCACATCTTATAGGGCAAGGTAAATACCCTCTTACACCAGGCGGGGCGCATAGCTCAGCGGTAGAGCACTACCTTGACATGGTAGGGGTCACAGGTTCAATCCCTGTTGCGCCCACCACCCCTCTGGTGATTATCTCCTTGAAAAATTGATGTTTTTAGTTGGGACTGGTCCTTTGTGGGACCTCTGCTGTGCCATGATGACCTATTCTCGTGATGGGGTGATTATCCTTACCCAGAAGCTGTTATGTTTTTAAAGATGCGGCGTGGGGTTGTGAGGGGTGTGCCATGATTAAAATGCAATTCATCTATAACTTGCTAATGGAGTGAAAAATAAAACCTTTGTGAGGCTGGTTATAACGCTCTGTAAAATAATAACTTTATGAGTGTAATAGATTTTTCTTATATTTCTATATCGTAAACGGAGATATTCCGTAACAAGGGGTGATTGCCAAGCCCTTCTGAGCAGCTTTAACTTCCTCGGCAGAAGGCAGGTAATAGTGAAGCTAGCCTGCTTGTCGTTAGGTTTCGTAATTGTGCGGAGCCGTTGTTAAGTGGAGAGGATGTACTTAAATGAATGCTCATTCATCATCCAAAAAATCGGTCAATACAGGCCGTCGGCATGTTTTGGGCGCCCTTGGGGCTTCCATCGTAGCAGGGGGGGCAAGCTCCGCTGTGGCGCAGTCTCTTGGTTTCCCAGCTCCGCCGGCTGGTTTGGGGAAACGTCCTTATCCGAATCTTCTTCGCCCGCTGAATGACGGCCCGCGTAAGTTTGGTTACGCCATTGTTGGCCTTGGCAAATATGCTGTGAACCAGATTCTGCCTGCTTTTGCAGAGTGTGAATATGCGAAGGTTACAGCTCTTGTCAGCGGTGACATCGAGAAGGCACGCCGTCTTGGCAAACATTATGGTATTGAGGAATCTCACCTCTATACATACGACACGTTCGATAAAATCGCGCAGGACCCGGAAGTTGATGCCGTGTACATCATTCTGCCGAACTCCCTGCATGCTGATTTTACGGAGCGTTCTTTCCGCGCAGGCAAGCATGTGCTGTGTGAAAAGCCAATGGCTGTCACGGTGGAAGAATGTCAGCGTATGATTAACGCTGGTAAGAAAGCTGGCAAGAAGCTGATGATTGGCTATCGTTGCCACTTCGACCCCGTTACACATAAAGCTATTGAGCTGGCACGCACCAGCATCGGTAAGCCACAGATTATCAGCACAGATAACGGCGATAATACCGACCCGACCGATCCTACCTACCAGTGGCGTCTAACACGCGCGCTATCTGGCGGTGGTGCGCTGATGGACCTCGGTATTTACGGGGTGAACGGCTCTCGTTACATGCTGGATGAGGATCCGATTGAGGTTCAGGCCACAATCATGCCGCCATCTGACCCGATGTTCCGTGAGATTGACGAGACAATCGTTTGGATCATGCGGTATCGCTCTGGCGCGGTGGCACATGGTAGTGCCTCCTTTAACGTCAATGCGATGTCCCGCTTTAACCTGCAAGGGACAGAAGCCTCCCTGCGGATGGATCCTGCAACAAGCTATTGGTGTAACAGCGTAAGCCACTGCACAAGTGGGGATACACAAACATGGTCCACACCGATGTTCACCATCCCAGCATTGAACCAATTCTCCGCTCAGCTAGACCATCTAGCCATCAGCGTAGCTAATAACACACCGCTCGCTGCAACGGGTGAAGAAGGCATGCAGGATGTACGCTTGATTCAAGCTATGTATCAGTCTGCTAACTCTGGTAGTCGCCCTGTCTCCACTGATTGGGGTGACTGGCGTAAGACCATCTGATCGTCCTTTAAGACGCTCTGATGAGGAGGGGGCCGCATGGAGCATGTGGCCCTCTTTTTTGTGGGTAAGATATATTAAGAGGCTATCGTGGCATCCAACCAGCCTTGCAACATGTAGGCTGCGGCCATTTTATCGATCACGTCTCCGCGTTTTTTACGGCTCATATCGGCTTCTTGAATCAAAAAGCGATTTACAGCACTGGAGGAGAGCCGCTCATCCCATAAGCAAGTAGGTATATTAAGACGCTCGCTCAAATCTTTTGCCCAATCATGAGCAGCACGAGCAGCAGGGCCGAAGCTGCCATCAAGGGAGAGGGGAAGGCCGACAACGATTCCCCCTATTGCGTGCTGGGTGCATAATTCCTGAAAGATTGGCAGCATCTGTTTAAGTTTTTTTCGCACCACAATGGTAAGCGGCGAGGCCAGCATGAGCGATATGTCAGACAGAGCAAGGCCTATCTGCTTACTGCCAGGGTCTATCCCCAGAACAGATTGTGAAGGTTGAAGCTGATTGCGTAGCGCGTGTGGATTGAATAGTGTCATGGCAAGAGGGTATGCTCTCTCATAGCTTGAGGCTAACGTAACGATATTGGTGGACGGGACTATACATGTCGCTTGACGTGAAAACAGTGGCAAAAATGGCCAGACTGGCAAGAATTGGTCTTTCTGAGGAGGAGCTACAAGCTCATCAGAAAGAAATGCAGGGAATTATCGGTTGGGTCGATCATCTCAATGAGGTTGATATTACAGATGTCCCCCCGATGGTCGGCACGGGTTTGGCTCAGCCACGCTTGCGTGATGACAAAGTAACGGATGGAAATTGCCCAGAAGCCGTCCTCTCCAACGCACCGGAGCGTGAAGGTCCCTTTTATACCGTGCCGAAGGTGGTGGAATAATGAGCAGCCTGTTTGATTACACATTAGCATCCGCACGGGATGCTTTGCGCGCCCGCAAGATTTCCGCTGTGGAATTGGTCGATGCTCATATTGAGGCTATTGAACGCCTTGATGATGGGCTGAATAGCTTCATCACCCGTACGCCAGAGCAAGCGCGCATTGCCGCGAAGGAGGCAGATGCTGCTTTAGCAAAAGGGGAAGGGGGGCCTTTATGTGGCCTGCCAATCGGTTTGAAAGACCTTTTTGCCACCAAGGATGTCCGCACAACGGCTGCGAGTAAAATCCTTGATAATTTCGTCCCCCCTTATGAGAGTACGGTGACAGCTAACCTCAAGCAGGATGGAGCTATCTCTCTTGGTAAGCTGAATCTTGATGAGTTCGCTATGGGTTCCACCAACCTAACATCCGCTTTTGGCGGGGTGGTGAATCCATGGCAACGGCGTGGTTCCACAGCGAAGTTAGTGCCCGGTGGGTCCTCTGGTGGTTCTGCCGCAGCAGTGGCGGCGGGGTTGGTTCTTGGGGCTACTGGGACGGATACGGGCGGTTCCATCCGCCAGCCTGCGGCTTTTTGCGGTATTGCAGGGATTAAGCCGACTTATGGCCGTTGCTCCCGCTTTGGGACCATCGCCTTTGCAAGCTCTTTAGACCAAGCAGGCCCGATGGCGCGTAACCTACAAGATTGCGCTATTTTGTTGGAATCTATGGCAGGGTTCGACCCAAAAGATTCTACAAGTGTGGATAAACCCGTCCCACATTATGAGGCGGCCTTGGGGCGAGGCGTGAAGGGCCTAAAGGTGGGGATTCCGAAAGAATATCGGATTGATGGCCTCCCTGCTGAGATTGCTGCTGTTTGGGACCAAGGGATTGCCTGGCTTAAAGAGGCAGGGGCCGAGATTGTCGATATGTCTCTGCCACATACACAATATGGCCTCCCAGCTTATTATATTGCAGCTTTGGCGGAGGCATCCTCCAACCTTGCGCGGTATGATGGTGTGCGTTTTGGTGAGCGCGTAACGGGGGCGTCACTGGATGCTCTTTATGAAGCAACGCGTGCAGCGGGCTTTGGTGAGGAAGTAAAACGCCGTATCCTGCTGGGTACTTATGTGCTGTCCTCCGGCTATTATGATGCGTATTATCTGCGCGCGCAAAAGGTTCGTACCTTGTTACAGCGGGACTTCTTGCAGGCTTACGAAAAGGTAGATGTCATCCTCGCCCCAACGGCACCTTCTGGGGCTTTTGCATGGGATGAAAAACCAACTGACCCCGTGCAGATGTACCTTAATGACGTCTTTACCGTGCCTGCTAGCATGGCCGGTGTGCCTGCTTTATCCGTGCCTGTAGGGTTGGATAGCCACGGCGTGCCACTTGGCTTGCAGTTAATTGGTCGCTTCTTTGATGAAGAAACACTCTTAGCTGCGGGCTCCGTTTTGGAGAAAGCAGCATCTTTTACCCATCGTCCTACTATCCATGCAGGGGTATCAGCATGAGCGCGTATCGAATCACTGGTGAAACTGGTGCATGGGAAGTGGTCATCGGGTTGGAGGTCCACGCCCAGATTGTAAGCCAAGCGAAGTTATTTTCTGGGGCCTCTGCCTCCTATGGCGGGGAGCCTAACAGCCATGTTAGCCTGATTGATGCGGGCTTCCCTGGTATGCTGCCTGTCTTGAACCGTGAGTGCGTAGCCCAAGCGGTACGGACAGGGCTCGGCTTGCGAGCGCAGATTAATCTTTTCAGTCGCTTTGACCGGAAGAATTACTTCTATGCGGATTTGCCGACAGGCTATCAAATTAGCCAGTTTGAGCATCCAATCGTGGGGAAGGGCACTGTCGAGATCGAGCTAGCCGATGGTGAAACCCGGCATATCGGCGTGACCCGGATGCATATGGAGCAAGATGCCGGGAAGTCCATTCACGACCAAGACCCGACACGGTCTTTCATCGACCTCAACCGTGCTGGTGTGGCGTTGATGGAGATTGTGAGTGAGCCCGATATTCGCTCCCCAGAAGAAGCCGGTGCGTATATCCGCAAATTACGGCAGATTCTGCGTTATTTGGGGACATGCGATGGCAATATGGAGGAAGGCTCCATGCGCGCGGATGTCAATGTCTCTGTCCGGCGTGAAGGGGAAGAGGGCTATCGCACGCGCTGCGAGATTAAGAATGTGAACTCCGTACGCTTTGTCATGCAGGCGATTGAAGTTGAAGCGCAGCGTCAGGTTGATGTGTGGGAATCTGGTGGGGAAATTGACCAAGAGACCCGCCTTTTTGACCATGTAAAGGGCGAGACGCGCTCTCTGCGGACCAAGGAAGATGCGCATGATTACCGCTACTTCCCAGAGCCGGACCTCCTGCCTTTGGTGCTAGAGCAATCTTGGGTGGATGAGCTGAAGGCGGCTCTGCCAGAATTGCCAGAGGATAAGCGCGCACGGCTGGAGAAAGAATACGGCGTCTCTCGCTATGAATCGGGCGTTCTGACGGCTGAACAATCTGTAGCGGACTTTTACGAGACAGTGGCACGCGGGGCAGATGCACGCTTGGCGACAAACTGGATTCTGGGTGATTTCTTCGCAGCATTGAATCGAACAGGCCGGACGATTGAGAATAGCCCGGTCTCTGCTGAATCATTGCGTGAGCTTCTTGCCTTGATAAGTGATTCCACCATTAACGGGAAAATCGCAAAAGAGGTTCTCGAAGATATGGTGGAGACAGGTGATAAACCTTCCGCCATTGTGGACCGTAAGGGCCTCCGCCAAGTGACGGATACAGGCGCGATTGAAGCGGCAATTAGCGAGATTTTAGCAGCTAATGCGGATAAAGTTGCTGAATATAAGAGCGGCAAAGATAAGCTCTTTGGCTTCTTTGTTGGGCAAACGATGAAAGCCATGAAAGGCAAAGCTAACCCGGCCATGGTTAATGAGCTGCTGAAGAAACTTTTAGCTTCATAAAATCGTAAAAAGAATGGTGTAGGGGGCTTTACGTCACGCGCGTTTCCCCCTACAAACAGTTCTGCAAACGCCGTGTAAAAACCGTTTATAGCGGAGGGGTGGCCGAGAGGCTGAAGGCGGCGGTTTGCTAAACCGTTATACGGGTAACTCCCGTATCGTGGGTTCGAATCCCATCCCCTCCGCCACGGTTCCTAGAAAATAGCAAAGAACACCTCAAAAATAGATTATCTCCCCTTTTTGAGGCCCCCAGCGAGGCCCCCAATTTTTCTGCGCTCTCTCACAATTAATCTGTTTCTCTGCGGGCAGATTCGCGCGCGCTCTGTTATCTCGCTTCTTAGAAAACAGCCAAAAATAAACGTCAGAATGTGACAGATTGTGACATGAAGTGATATTTAATGATAGGAAAATATGGGTAGTTGTGTGGGTAATAGCTCGGCTATAGAGGGAAAATGCTTACCGATATTGTTATAAAACGTTTCAACCCTAAGAGAAGCTTCATAGTAAAGAGGGATTAGTTATCAGAGTACTGCTTAATGGATCGAAACTATAGCTGCTCAGGTACAAAGTAAGTAGAAAAGAGAATACATTATTAATTAAGCCATATTTAGATGTTTCTCTGGCGCAGGCTAGAAAAGTCTATTTTTTGGTCGCAGTTTGTTATATTATTGGCAAAATGGTATAGAATTGGATGTCTAGCTATTTCGGGGTTAGCGAAAGCTTTTCGTCCGCTTCCTGTTATCACGCAGTCGCAGCATGAACATGGAGATAGACCATGCCTACTTTATTTGTTGAAGCGATTGATCATCTTGTTCTGAATGTTAATGATATTGATGTATCGTTTGATTGGTATTCAAATATTCTTGAAATGTGTGGGAAGAAGATTGTTTCAAAAAAAGTGGCGTGCGAAAAATATACTTTTCTTTGGTAATCAGAAAATAAATCTTAGACAGAAGGATATATCGCAAGAAGACTGGTTTACAGCGAGACATCCCCTTGAGGGAACAGCAGATCTGTGTTTCCTCGTCAGTCTGTCTGCAGATGATGTTGTAAAGCATCTGACACATCATAACGTAAAGATTGAATGTGGACCTGTAATAAAAGAGGGAGCTCGTGGGAAAATTTCCTCCGTTTATTGTCGTGATCCCGATGGGAATCTGATCGAATTATCCTCCTACTAAAGAGTCGGTTTTTTTTGCTAGTATATTTCTAAGATGTGTGGCAATTGTTAAATAGCTCTAGCACGGATATTATGATGGTCATCTTTCCATTGCTAGCGCTTGAAAAGTTATATTGTGATTTGTTTGGCTATCATGAGTTTTATATATATTATACTTTATTCTTGAAAAATAACAAACAAATCACACAAATCGGGAGGAATATTTGAAAAAAATAAAATAATCTAAAGAACCATTGGCTATTAATTTTTTTGTTTTTATCATCACAACTAATTTGTGTTGTAAGTTGTATTGCCTCGTAGCCATAGGTTTTTAGCTTCTCTTCAATATCTTCTCCAACTTTTACTGCACTAATAAGAAAGTTTCTGTACCATTTTTCTGCAAAGAGACAGCTAAGAGCAATGATAACATAAAAAAATAATATAGAAATTATAATATATTTTTCATTATTTATATCTGAATCTTTCAACAGGTAAGCAGCGAATAAGAAAAGAGCTGAAAAACAAGTTCCGAGTAATCCTCTTACGCGCATACTAATATCGTTAAAATGTTCTTGTGTATCAATGACTCTTTTCCATGCCTCTAGATAAATATTAACAGAAGCAATTTTATCGTCTTCTGTTCTTCTAACTCCAAACATCATGATTCCTTTCTCATGAAAAAGTTTCACCATTTTATTTATTGTAGAGCAGCCTATGCGTCAGCTAACAATATAAAAAAGGGACGGCTAAAAACCGTCCCCTTCTTTAGCAAAGTAAAGCCAGAAGCTTACTTAGCCTTACCCTGGTTAGCTACGGCAGCAGCCTTAGCGGCGATTTCTTCTGCATCGCCGAGGTAATAATGCTTCACAGGCTTAAAGTTCTCATCGAACTCATAAACCAAAGGCACACCGGTGGGGATGTTCAGGTTGAGGATTTCATCCTCTGTCATGTTATCCAGATATTTCACCAGCGCGCGCAGGGAGTTCCCGTGGGCTGCGATGATGACCTTTTCACCTTTTTTGATACGGGGTAGAATGCTCTTCTCCCAATAAGGGATAACGCGCTCAATGGTGAGGGCGAGGCTCTCTGTGGTGGGAAGCTCATTAGGGCTAAGATGAGCGTAGCGTGGGTCATGGCCGGGGAAACGCTCGTCAGACCGCTCCAGCGCAGGGGGGGTAACAGCAAAACCGCGACGCCATTGCTTAACTTGCTCATCGCCATATTTCTTGGCGGTCTCGGCTTTGTTCAGCCCTTGGAGCGCACCATAGTGACGCTCATTAAGACGCCAGTTTTTCTCAACAGGGAGCCATGCTTGGTCCACACCATCAAGAATGTTCCATAATGTATGGATTGCGCGTTTTAGAACGGATGTATAAGCGAAGTCGAAGGAATAACCCTCCTTACGCAGGAGTTCGCCCGCTGCTTTGGCTTCGCTGCGTCCTTTTTCGGACAAATCTACGTCATACCAACCGGTAAAGCGGTTTTCTTGGTTCCACTGGCTCTCGCCGTGACGAACCAGAACAAGCTTGGTTACAGCCATGATGAACTCCTTAATATATAAGGTTTAACGACAGGGAGAGAGTGCGCCAGTATGGCGAGAACTGCAAGGCCCTCACTAGGATTTGCGCGCATTGTTGTGCATGGCCGTTATGACGATCGAGAAAGGCCACGGTAAGTCGTCGTGGCCTTTCTCGCATGGGGTTAGTTATTTTGTTCTTCTTGTTGTTGAATGTAACGCCGTGCTTCAGGCGAAATGCGCAGCGTCATTGTTAGGCCTGCCGTGATGAGATAGATGACCGCGAATGTCCAGATAACATAGGCCATGCCTGTCCCGAAGATGAGTTCGCAGAGGGATACAATGGCCGGACCAACCCATGTTGAGGCCCCAGCCCCTAAGCCAAGAATAGAGAGGGCAGCGGCTTTCTCGCGGGGGCAAATTTGCGGCATAAGCCCAGAGAGAGGCACAAAGGCTGCGATAGAAGCTCCATATAAAATCCCAACTGCGGCGGCAGCAGCAAAATTACCCGGATACCAAAGTGGAATGTAATAAAAGAGGGGAATGGTTACGAATCCACCAATCCCACCAAAGACAGCTACAACAAAACGATAGCCGATTTTATCCGCCACCATGCCAGAGATGAGGTTAACAATAATATTGCTTAAGAAAATTAGGGATAGAAGATTTAACCATTGCCCAAGTGTAAAGCCTAGATGGTCTACAAAGAAGCCCGGCATAATAGCGAGGAAGGCATATTCGGAGGAGGTATCGACTGTCCTTACAATGCCTGCGATGAGGGTTTTAGGCTCTCGCCATATGATGCTGATAGAGCCTAAAAACGCTTTTTTAGGGGAGACATCAGTGGGGAGGAGGCGTTGTGTACCGGTTGGTTCATGCGTGAAAAGGAGGGCCAACAACCCGCCAATAACGACAAGCCCTAATGAACACCAGAAGGTATTGATTTCACCAATCGCAGGAATTGCGAAACGGGCGAATTGAGAGCCTAACGTTGGCAGCCCGGCGGAGAAGGAAAACCAAAACCATCCAGCCGCCGCACCTAACATTGTACTTGGGGTTGCTGCGGCAATCCAAACCAAGAAGCCATAAGCAAAGAGGGGGTAAGCAAAGCCGCGTAACGTGTAAAATGTAAGAATCCACGTGCTATTATTAGGCGTCAGCCCGAAGATGAGGAAGCCGACCTCTAAAACAGCCCATAAAATAAGGCCAATCCACATTACTTTTTTAGGCCCCATTAGGTCCGATAGGGGGCCGGCGAACCATGCAGCAAGCATGACCGTAATGCCGTAACATGTGAAAAGCTCATTCACAAAACTTTGTGGATGGCCCGTATGAAGCATGAAAGTATCTAAATACCCTGCCTCGACACCATCGCCCACCATGAAAAGTAGTTGCCCAACAAAGGCCCAAAAGAGGGCTTTTGGGATGCCTATTTTCTCGACAAAACTTGTTTTTTTGGTCACAGAGTCTGCCATTAAAAATCTCTCCCATGATGTAAAGAAAGAAGAAAACCATATTAAATGGCTTTATCCCTTCATTCTTAGTGGATGATGAGGTGATATGGTGTTGAATATCCTCTCAATATTTAAGCCTAACACTTATAAGCTTACGATTATCCCCTCCATAGCATGATGAGGATATTTTTTCAATTATCTATGGGTGTTTGAGGGGCGACCTATATCTCTTATTATTTCTTATAATGATGAAGTTATTATGGGTATTCATCGCTTTTACGGAGTCTTTTCCCATGATGTGTTGCAAGAGTTGGAGGGAGGGTAATGGCTTAAAGATTTTAGTTGCGAAAGAATGTCATTATCACTAGCGTGAAGAAAGATTAGCCAGCCAGAGGCGAAGATAGATGATTATATGCTCATGCAATGGGTTGTCGGATAGGGATGTGCAGACAGCCATCCAAGCCGGAGTTGTGAAACTCTCTGAGATTTATGCGGCGCGACAATGCCGGGTAAAATGTGGGAACTGCGTAAAGGGCGTAGCGTGTTTGCTCAAAGCGGCTCGCGAAACAAATTGCCCATGCCCCACAACCTTGGAGTTGGAGGAGCAAATGGCAGCTCAGGCTGTTGGGGATGAGGAGCTGGTTATAAAAAAAGAGGCCACCCTATAGGGAGGCCTCTCTTATAAGCTTAGCAGCTAACAGTAATTATTATGAGCCGCTATTCTGGTCTGCACTCTCGGAGTTGAGAGTGATGTAACGCTCGATGCCAATTTGCTTGATGAGGTCGAGCTGGGTATCGATGAAGTCCTCATGGGATTCTTCATCAGCGAGGATGCGGAAAAGAAGATCGCGGGAGACGAAGTCACGCACGCTCTCGCAATAAGCGATACCTTCGCGGATTTTCTCCAGAGCGAGAGCCTCGACCTTCAGGTCACATTCTAGAATCTCTTGAACATTCTCACCGATTTGCAGCGGGTTGAGATGTTGTAGATTCGGCAAGCCACCTAAGAAGAGGATGCGTTCAATCAGCCAATCGGCGTGACGCATTTCCTCGATGGATTCTTCATATTCCTTTTTGCCTAATTTTGTAACACCCCAGTGGTTCAGTGTCCGGGAGTGAAGGAAATATTGGTTAATGGCGGTTAGCTCATTAGCCAGCTGAGCATTTAAGAACTCGATAACTTTAGGGTCTTTTACAGGCATCTGCCTCTCCTTTGATGATTTTATGAAAGTAGGAACGCATCCAACGGCAGTACACATAAAAGTTCTTTTGTAAAAAATCAATAAAAAAATTTTATTTCATGTATTCGTAGGTGATAATCATTATCATATATTGCTATTTGAAAAAGATTATCAGCTTCATCTTTGAAATTACATCATATCCCATATTTTTGGTTGGTTTTTAGGGGGGATAATAGGGATAATAAGCTATGCCTTTCAGAGTATTCATCCTTTAGCAAAAGGCTTTACGGGTTCTTGTTTGTTTGATAGAGATGGAACGATTAGAAACAAGATGGAGATACATCATGGACCTCCCCCATATTTTGCAGGCGCGTTACACGACAAAAGCCTATGACGCTACGCGGCGAATCCCTCAGGATAAAGTGACGCAGTTAATGGCGGCTCTGCGTTTCAGCCCGTCATCAGTGAATGCACAGCCGTGGCACTTTATTCTTGCTGATGATGAGGCCGGTAAGCAGCGTTTAGCTAAGGCAACCCCAGTGGAGAGCCCGGTGGCCTATAATAGGGAAAGAATTATAGATGCGTCCCACGTTGTCTTACTGTGTGCGAAGAATGAGCTAACAGATTCGTATCTGCACTCTGTGTTAGAGCAAGAAGAAAAAGATGGTCGCTATCAGGATGCTGCGGCGCGCGATGACCTTGCAGCAGCACGCGCGGGCTATGTGCAACAGCATAAAACAGCAGGTGATGTAGCCCATTGGAACCAAAAGCAGGTCTATATAGCGCAAGGGTTTTTGCTACTTTCGGCAGCTATGTTAGGGATTGATGCAACCCCTATTGAAGGCTTTGAGCCAGAAGCACTCTCTCATGAGTTTGGCTTAAAAGAGAAAGGCTTAACCCCACTTGTGATGGTCTCTCTGGGATATCATGCAGAACGCGATAATAATGCAAAGCGTCCTAAATCCCGCCTAGGGGAAGATGTTTTATTCTCTAAGGCCTAAGAGGCATAATTAATGGCTGGGGGAGAAACTCCCCTAGCTACAGGCCATATGACAATTTTTAGGGGGGATGCTGGCGGAGAGAGAGGGATTCGAACCCTCGGTACGCTATTAACGTACACACGCTTTCCAAGCGTGCGCCTTAAGCCGCTCGGCCACCTCTCCTGCGAGCGTGAGCCGGACAATAGCATCATTTATGGTGACTGCAAGCCCCTTTTTGAGAATTTTTTATAAATGCCTCAATTAAGGCTGCGGATTTTACGCCGGGCCGTTCTTCCACGCCAGAGGATACATCAACTGCTGGAGCTTTGCTGGTGGTGATAGCCTCAGCAACATTATGAGGGGTCAGCCCGCCTGCTAACAGCCATGGGGCAGGGGCGTGCCATGTCTTTGTAAGGCTCCAATCAAAGGTACGGCCTAGCCCGCCGGGGCGGGTATCCCCAGCCTGTGCGGGGGCTTCGATAATATAGCCATCCAGAGCGGATGAGTGGGGTAAATCCTCTTTATGGGTTACTCCACGGGCGAGCCAGACCTCTTTACCAGTGGCGTGTTTTATATGGAGGGCTGTCGCTTCATCGGTGTAAAGCTGCAAAATATCGAGGGGAACATTTTGCAAAAGAGAGAGAATGTCCTCGCATGAGGGTTTAACGAATAACCCCACGCGGTAAGGCCCACCTTGTGCAGGTGTGGGGATAGCGGCGTGTAATGTTGCGGCGTGATGAGGATCTATAAAGCGAGGTGAGGCTGGGTGAAATACCAGCCCCACCCAGCGGGCCCCTAACGTAGCGCAAGCTTGTATGTCCTCAACCCGCGTTAGGCCGCAGATTTTAACATCTATGCTCACTGTGAGGCTGCCTGTAGTTCATCCTGAATCGCCTGCGCTGCGGCAGCAGGATCGTCCGCGCGGGTGATGGGGCGACCAACAACAATCCAATCCGCCCCTGCTTCAGCGGCTTGGGTGGGAGACATAACGCGCTTTTGGTCATCAAGCGCACTGCCAGCAGGGCGGATGCCGGGGACAATGAGTTCCGGTTTATTGCCAAGGGCATCACGCAGAGCAACAAGCTCGTGTGCGGAGCAAACAAGCCCATCTGCTCCTGCTTGAATGGCCATTTTCCCAAGGCGCACAACTTCATCAAGCGGTGTATCGTTGATGCCCACTTCAGCAAGGCTTTGCTCATTCATGCTGGTGAGGACTGTAACAGCAAGTAGCTTGGGGCGGTCTGGCCCGCCCTCAAAGGATTCCTCTAACGCTGCGCGGGCACGAGCAATCATCTCAGGGCCGCCAAGGGCGTGGATGGTGGTTAAAAAAGGACGGAGAGGCGCAAGAGCCTTTAAGCCTGATGCAACAGTGTTAGGGATGTCGTGGAGCTTGAGGTCCAAAAACAATTTTTGGTGTTCGCCAAGGGCGCGTACAGCATCCAGACCACAAGCATAGGTGAACTCTAACCCCAATTTAATGGCATCCACCTTTCCTTCAAGCTGGGTGGCCCATTGGGTGGCTTCCTCATAGGAGGCGGTATCAAGAGCAGCGATAAGGCGTGTGCGTGTGCTGGACATAAGAGGTTCTTCTTATTGAGGAAGGGGGTGTTTGGTCTCGGCAGATGATGCAGATGAGGCAGCGGGTTTAAGCTGGTCAAGTCTTTGGTGCAGCTCAATAAGCTGTTTTTGTGCGCCGCGTAATTGGGATTCGGCTTTGCGAGCGCGCCGGCGTTGGCGAATATCTCCTGCAGCCCCTAAGAGGAGGCCAAGGATGAGCGATGGGACAGAGAGCAACGCGATGAGCTTGCCCATTTTGATGGAAAAGCCAAAAGAGGCGATCCAAACAGTGGTGGCGTCCAAATTGCTCATAGAGAAAATGGCTATAAAAGCCACAAAGAGGACAATAATTAAAAGCCGTATCATTAAGGTACTCCTATCCCGCTTCAGACAGGGCGACAAAGCAGGGCGCAAGGGCTGAACTGCGTTGAATGGTGAACATAACTTTAGAAGAAGTTATCCATTCTGTCATCCTAGGGGTGTAAATTGTCTGCATAATGCTTTTTGGGGAGGCTGGCGAGGCTACGTTCCCTAAGGGGTAGAATCTCTGCTATAGGTTCGGGGAGTATCTTGGAGCAAGATAAGGTGGCGGGGAGATTTATGGGTCAGGGTGAAGTTTTTGGTGAGGCACCAGCGAGTCTGAATCAGCAGGGGCCTTTATGGTCTGGGTTTGATGCTGCGTGGTATCGCCGCCGCTATGCGCATCAGCTTGCCCCAAAAGACGCTGCTTTAGATGATAAGGCACTGCATAATTATTGGGAGACGAACGAGGCGGCCAAACTTACGGCCCCTAATCGTTATTTTGATGAGGCGTGGTACCTAGAACATTACCCTGATGTGCGCCGAAGTGTGCAGGAGCAAGGCATTTTTCGGAATGGGTTTCAGCATTATGCGGAGGTAGGCAACCAAAGCTGTGCGGGACATTGGTTATTCTCGGCAGAATATTATCTTAAAGAGAATCATGATTATGGGTTCAGGGCCTTACGTAAGGCGGGATATGCAAATGCGTACGACCATTTTTTAGCGGTAGGGGATAAGCAATTCCGGTCTCCGCATGTATTTTTTGAGCCAGAAATACTGATTAAAAGTTGCCTTGCTAAGGATATTCCTTTTGACCCGTCCCAAGGGACATTCTCTCAGTATTTATCGCTTGATGATGTGGAGATGGGGACAGTCCGTACCTCGTGGTATTTTGACCCAGCATGGTATGTAGAGACTTACCCGCAGGTTAAAGCGTTAATAGAGCAGGGCCTTTTCATTAATCCGCTTCATCATTATTTATGCTGTGACGAGCCACAGAGTTTTAACCCTAACCCTTATTTTGATGAATCCTATTATTTGGAGCAGTATCCTGATATTCGTGAGGCTGTAGCCCAAGGAGCCTTCCGTAATGGGTATGCTCATTTCATGCGTAGTGGGATAAGGGAGCTGCGTAATCCCTCTGCTGAGGTGGATATGCGGGCCTTTGCCGCGGGGCTGGATATGCCGCGGGATCTTCACCAAGCTCATGTGGCAAATATATTCCAACTTTTAGTAAAGCAGCGAGACGAGCCAGAGACGCCGCCAGTTGCTAAATTATCTGCCACAGCAGCGCGGACTGTAGCGTTAAAGAAGGTAGAGGCGAGTTTACCTTCTTTATGCCGCCAGCCTTTGTCTTTTAGTGCAAATGCGACCCCTCCCTTAACGGTGTTGCTCATCTCTCAAGGGAATTATTTGTTAGATGTAGCAAGCCTTACCGCTCTGCATGCGCAGGGGGTACCGGGCTTACAAATTATCATTATCGGGAGTGCATCACGCCTAGCGCGTCAGCGGCTGGAATTGGCTATTGAGGGGATTGATTACTTTAACAGTGATGAGCATTTGCCGCTTTGGCAGCGTGTGCAGGATGTTCTGCCCTTTATCCGTGGAGCGCATATTTTGCTCATAGAGTCGGGGATGCAGCTCCTTCCTATGACGTTACCGGCTATGATGGAGGCTCTGAATACACCTCATAGTGGGGGTAGTGGTAAGATTTTGGCGGCCAATAATGTTGTGTTGGAAGCCGGAAGCACCGTTTGCCGTGATGGAGCTGTGACCGCACGCAGGCAAGGTGTGGAGGCTTTAGCACATTCTGTGAGCCTTCAGCGTGAGATAGAAGCAGTGCAAGGTGGGTTGCTCTTTTGTGGCTATGACGGTCTTGAGCGCGCTTTATCTTATGTTGGTAAGCCAGTGGAGGAGCCCTTCTTTACCTGTCTTTCTATGGCGTTGCGGGCTGTGGGGGAAAGGTTGGTATATTGGCCTATCATCCAAGCAAAGGCCCTGCATGTTACCGCTGAGACTTACGCACAAGACCGCATCACGAAAGAGGGGTTACGCCGGATATTCCCCACGTTCTTGCCCACACATTCTATCGTCCCGAGCGATGGAGATGGGGGGCTGAATCGTCAACCGCAGGTTATGATGATTTTTCAGCATCTCCCTAGGGCGGTAGAGGGTGGGCCTGCACGGCGTATCATGCAGCATATCCAGCTTTTCCGGCAAAAGGGCTGGCGGGTTATGGTCGTAGGGTTGGAGAGGGGAGAAGAAGACCGTCTTACCATCGCTTGTGATTATCCAGCGGATGTAGATTGTTGGTGCGGTGTGAAGGACATAGCAACTTTCATGCAGCAGCATCAGGCTAGGGTGAAGCTTTTTTGGCTGGTAGGAGCATCCTCTTTGGGGCGTGTGGGGCCTGTTTTGGCGTCTGGGACACTGCCCCTTCATGATAAGGCGATTATGCTGGATATTGTGGGGCAAAAAGGCACGGGCCTTAACGCCTTAGAGCAGCATATGCGCCGCCTTGTCGGTATGGTGGATGAGCCTCATACTTTGGTGCGAGAAGCCCAAAAAGAGCTGGAATATGCGTGGTTATGCCAAGGTATTCTTGCGGGTGATGATGTAGATGCCGCGCTGTTACATCGTCTGGGTTATGGTAATGTTGTGCAGCTCCCTTATGCTGTTGTACCGGAGCAAATGGAAACGGGGGCTGAGGTTTTTGCCCGGCGGAAGGGCGTTTTATTTCCCTTGCCTATCTATCAGGCCGGGGATGCTGGGCATGATGGATTTGATTGGTTCTGCCTTGCCATTATGCCGCATTTACAACGGCATTTTAAAGACCATTTCTCTATTGATGTGGGGGGGTATCATCACCCTTCTGTTGATATTGGGTTTTACGAGAGAATGGCCCCTCTGGATGGTTTTGCAGAGACGGAGCGGTTGGCTACTGTTCTTAAACAATGCCGTGTGGTTATGGATCCGGCGCGTGTTTTGGCGGCCACAGCCATTGAGATAGTGGAGGCTGCCGCCCAAGGTGTGCCCGCTATTATAAGCAGCGCGCAAATGGAGCGTTTGGGCTGGAAGGATGGCCAAGAAGCTCTTGATGGTGGGGTAAATGCTCCAGAACATTTTGCTCAGCAGATTATTCGCCTGTACGAGGAGCCAGAGCTATGGGAGAGCCTCCGTATAAAGGCCTATGAGTTTGTAAGCAAAGAGCATAGTGCCACAAAACAGCGGGAGATATTTGATCGAGTTTTAGAGCAGCTCTTTCAACAGCCGGTTGTGATAGACCCTGCCCCTGAGGTGCCCCCCTTTAAGCCAGAAAGAGTCTTCGCTCCCGCGCCATTGCGGATTCAGCTTAAAGTTCCGCCGGTGCCTGTGGTTGATGAGGCAGAGGAAGATGAAGGGGAAGACCAAGAGGCAGACGATGTCTCTCCCTTGCCGACCCATATCGGGGTAACATTATCAAATGATTATGAAAGCTCACGAGATGCACAATAAGATGAATGGCATAATGTCTGATGTTCTTCATTATGTTGATGAGCAGCAAGATGCTGCCCGCGAGCGGCTTTTTGATTTGCTACGCATCCCTAGTATTTCTACGCAAAAGGAGCATCGCGAGGATTGTCGCCGCGCTGCACAGTGGTTGGTTGAGGAGTTGCGCACTATAGGCTTTGCAGCAGAGACGCACGATGTCAAATGGGCTGAGCCGGGGCATCCGATGGTTGTTGGTCATGCCGATGAGAATGACGCTTATGCCAAGGCTGGGCAAACGCATGTTCTTTTCTATGGGCATTATGATGTTCAGCCAACGGACCCGGATCATCTATGGCATAGCAAGCCTTTTGAGCCGTGCATAAAGGAGGATGAAACAGGGCGGAAGGTTATCGTGGCACGCGGAGCAAGCGATGATAAAGGACAGGTGATGACCTTTATCGAGGCCTGTCGAGCGTGGAAGGCGGTGCATGGCCGCTTGCCTGTGGCGGTGAGTATCCTTTTGGAAGGGGAGGAAGAATCGGGCGGGGAGAATCTATTGCCTTTCCTCAAGGCGCATCAGGCTGATTTACGCGCTGATATCGCCCTTATTTGCGATACGGCGATGCCTAATCGTCATACCCCAGCCATTACAACCTCTTTACGCGGTACGGTGGCGGAGGAGATTTGTCTAACAGCGGCTAAGCAAGATTTACATTCTGGCATGTATGGCAATGCGGCGGCTAATCCTGCTTATTTGTTATGTCGCCTTATTAGTGGCTTGCGCGATGAAACAGGCCGCATCACCTTACCCGGTTTTTATGATGGTGTGGCCGTGCCAGATGAGCAAACGCGGGCACAATGGGCGCATTTATACCCTGATGATGCCGCTTTGTTAGGTGAGGTTGGCTTGTCTCACGCGGCAGGGGAGCAAGGCTTTAGCGCAATAGAACAAACATGGTGTCGCCCTAGCTTTGAGGTTAATGGCATTGGCGGTGGGTACCAAGATGATGGGTTTAAAACCGTTATCCCGGCTCAAGCCTCAGCAAAATTATCGTTTCGCCTTGTCCCGGGGCAGGACCCGTTGAAGATTCGGGAGGCATTTCGGGCTTATGTGCGTGATAACCTGCCAGAGGATGTGACTGTCACTTTTACATCACATGGGGCCTCTGCTGGTTTTGCGGTGGAAAAAGAAAGCCCATATCTTGCCGCAACACTCAAAGCCTTGAGCGAAGAATGGGGCGAGCCAGCCGTTACAACGGGTTGTGGTGGGTCTATCCCCGTTGCGGAGGAAGTCCGGCATGCTTTGGGGATGGATGCCTTGATGGTGGGGTTTGCTCAAGCGGATGATCATATTCATTCCCCTAATGAGCAATATGGTTTTGAGTCTTTTCATCATGGGATCCGCTCTTGGGTGCGCATTCTCGCAGCTTTAGCGGAGTGAGACGATATGAAGGCGGCACCACTCGCACTCACAATGGGTGATCCCGCTGGCATAGGGCCAGAATTAACAGGCCGTGTTTGGCAAGCATTGCGGGATACGGGATGTGTCTTTTTCTGGATTGGTGATCCGACTTTGTTGGGTGAGGCGATTGTATGGCAAGAGATCACTCATCCAGCAGAGGCGAGAGCTTGTTTTGCCCATGCCCTGCCCGTTCAGCGGGTATCGTGCCCGGAGGTTGTGCAGCCGGGTAAGCCTTCCGCGCAAAATGCCCCTGCGGTCATAGAGAGTATAAAACAGGCTGTGCATTATAGCTTGGCGGGTCAGGCTGGGGCTGTGGTGACTAACCCGATTGCTAAGCATATATTAGCGGCTGCGGGGTTTCCTCATCCGGGACATACGGAGTTTCTTGCCTCTTTATGTAAGGCTTCAGGACAAGAGGTGATGATGCTCGCCTGCCCAGAGCTGAAGGTCGCTTTGACGAGTATTCATGTTTCTCTCCAGCAGGCCATTAAGTGTTTATCGGCGGAGCGTATTGTTGAGGTCAGCAAAATCACGGCCAAGGCTCTAAAGCGTGATTTTGGGTTTACGAATCCTAGATTGGCTATTGCGGGTCTTAACCCTCATGCCGGGGAGCATGGCATGATGGGGGATGAGGAGGTGCGGATTATCCGCCCTGCTATTGAGGCTCTTACTAAAGAGGGTATTAATGTTATTGGCCCGATGCCCCCTGATACGATGTTTAGTGCCGCTGTGCGTAGCCATTATGATGCGGCGATTTGTTTATATCATGACCAAGGGCTTATCCCTGTAAAGACTCTTGATATGGCAGGGGGGGTGAATATCACGCTGGGCCTTCCCATTATTCGGACCTCACCTGACCACGGTACAGCCTTTGATATTGCCGTGGGGCGTGGGGAGAAAAGCCGTGCGGATTGTTCTAGTCTTTTATCAGCGATGAGAATGGCCCATGATATGGCGCATCAACGAGCAGTGACTGAGTCTCACTGCAAGTGAGCAAGAAAGGATAAGCCGATGATTCGTCTTGGTATTAATGTGGATCATGTTGCAACATTACGAAATGCGCGTGGTGAGGCTTATCCAGACCCTGTGCGTGCAGCAGAGCTTGCTTTACAGCATGGTGCTGATGGGATTACCGCGCATTTGAGGGAAGATCGCCGTCATATCCGAGATGAAGACGTAAAACAGCTGCGTGCTTTGCCCGCTCCACTTAATTTTGAGATGGCTGTTACCGATGAGATGGTCGCTATTGCATGTGACTTAAAGCCTCATGCCTGCTGCTTAGTGCCTGAGAGACGGGCGGAATTGACAACTGAAGGCGGCTTGGATGTGATCGGTCTGCGCGATCATCTTGCTCCGCATATCACGCGCCTGCTTCAGGCAGGTATTCGTGTTTCTTTATTCATCGACCCAGAGCCAGAGGCTATCCGTACTGCTGCGGCCTTGGGGGCCCCGGTGATTGAGCTGCATACGGGGGCCTATGCCGCAGGCAAAGCGGGAGAGCTGGAGCGATTGCATCAGGCTGCCCGCATTGCTGGGGAGGTAGGGTTGGAGCTCCATGCGGGGCATGGGCTGACCTATGAAAATGTTACGCCGATTACAAAATTGCCGCATCTTAAAGAGTTAAATATTGGGCATTTTCTAATCGGCGAGGCCATTTTTGTTGGGTTAGGGCCTTCGGTAAGGCGGATGAAGGATTTATTGTCGTAATAAATCCGTTTAGTCGCCGGGCTCATTAATAACGGGGAGGCCATTATCGCCCTGCTGGATGTTAATGAGCCCACGATTGCGGGGAACATCCGGTATTGTTCCATCCTTAGGAGCAGGCTGGATGAGAGGTGTGCCGGGCTTATGTTTATAGAAAGGTACATATTTACCCGATTGGTCTGAATAGGTGGCCTTGGGGCTTTGCTCTGGCGTTGGCGTAGAATGGAACGCAGAGATTGGCCCCATAGGCCAGATGCCCGGTGCATCCCGCATGGTCCCTTCTGGCTGACGCGCACAACCGCGTGTGAGCATGGAGCAAATACCATCTTGGCCGATATATTCATCATCATCACCCGTATAATGGACCTCTGAAACGCGGTCATGGTCTATGCGGATGAGCATACGGCAGCTAGCCCCAGCCCCACCAAAAATAGATTGATACGCACTAATGGCCGCACTGGCAGGAATCAAACCAGAATCCGGAAGTGAAGGAATGGAGCGGCTGATGTCATATTCCCACACAGCTGTTGTGTCGTTTAATGTCTTTGTCGAATTAGGGCCGCCCGCACAGGCTTGGAGGTCATAGGTCGTCATGCCGATCATCTCATATTGAGCGCGATGAGCTTCCCGCGCATCCCAATAGCCACAAGCTGTGAGAGTGACGGGCAAAAAGTAAGCAAGGCAACGGACAACCTTTGGGAGGGTCATTGTTTCTTCCATATGTGTAGAGTTACGAAATATGGGAGATGCTCTATCATGTTTTCCTTTCCATCGGGAAGATGGGTTTTCGTCTTCTTAGCAATGGGCTAGAGAGGGGAAAGATTCATTCCGTATTTGGAGCTTACTTTATGGCTGATATGTCCCACTCTGAAATCCTGCGCTTACAGGCGGCGTTACAACGTCTCTTGGGCTCTCCCAAGCTGACGGTGAATGTCCCCCCTCGTAAGGGTATGAGTGTGGAGATCGCTGTGGCAGGCGAGGTTGTAGGGACGGTATATCGTGATGAGGATGAGGGCGAAGTCTCTTATGCCGTCAACCTCACCGTGTTGGAGGAGGACCTCCCCGCTGCCTAAGGGGGAGGCACCGTCCTTATTTTATGGGCTTGTTTAGGTGAGTGGGGCGCAGCTTTCTTTCACCCACTCATGAAGCTCCCTCTCTAGGAGGGGCAATAATCTTTCCTGCACTGTGGCGTGATAACGGTCCAACCATTGCCGCTCATCTGGTGTGAGATGCGCCGTGTCGATGAGACGTTTATCAATGGGTGTGTGGGTGAGGGTTTCAAACTCCAAGAAGGGGCCTGATGGGCCGTTAAGTGTGCTTTCCTTCACTAAAAGGAGATTCTCAATCCGAATCCCATACGCACCGACCTCATAATAGCCGGGCTCGTTAGAGAGAATCATGCCCGGTACTAACCCGGTTGGCCTTAGTGCTACGGAGATAGATTGCGGCCCTTCATGGACGGAGAGATAACTCCCAATGCCGTGGCCTGTACCGTGGTCGAAATCCAGCCCCATATTCCATAAGGCAGAACGTGCTACACTATCGAGCCGATACCCCGGTAGGCCGTGCGGGAAGCGTTGGCGGCTTAGCGCGATATGCCCGCGCAACACAGCAGTAAAGGCCTTTTTAAGGGCGGCTGGTGGCTCATCAGGGCCAATCCATAGAGTGCGGGTGATGTCGGTGGTGCCGAAGGGATATTGCGCCCCACTATCGACAAGATAGACGCAATTCTCTGTGAGGATACTATCGTGCCCTACTTCCGCTCGGTAATGGGGATAAGCCCCATTCGGCCCCGCTGCGGAGATTGTCTCGAAACTAGGGCCTTTATAATCAGGTGATAAAGCCCGGAATGATTCTAACTTCGCAGCAAGTGCCGTTTCACGCTGGCCAACACCGTGTTTTTCTACCCAATGGAGGAAACGGGCAAGGGCAATACTATCAAGCTGATGCGCCCGGCGATTACCGTCTTGCTCTGTCTTGGTTTTTATCGCTTTGGGCAATGTGCAGAGGTCTGGCCCATCAGCAATTTCAGCCCCTGCTGCCTCTAGCGTCATACGGAACCAGAGTGGGGTTGTTGCTGGGTCTAGGCGGACAAGTTTGCCGGAAAGATGTTGTAAAGCCGTTGGTAAAGAAGATGGGGCTTTTGGTAAAATGCCGTCATCTTCTACAGCATCATGAAAGCGGCTTTGTTCAGCAAAAATCTCAACCTGCCCACTCGCATAAAGGATACCATAAGCATGGGCTATGGGGGTCATGGCAATATCATGGCCCCGGATATTGAGTAACCAAGCGAGAGACGGGCAATCGGCTATAATCATGGCCTCTTGGCCTGCCTTGCGTAATTGTTGGGCAAGCTCTGCTCGTTTCTCGCGGCTTGTTTTGCCGGTAAACTCTAATGGATGATGGATGATAGGGGTTGTTGGGGGGACGGGTTGGTCAGTCCAAGCGGCATCAATGGGATTGCCCTCTAGGGCGATGAGCTGAATATGGGGAGAGGACCATGCTGCAAGCTCCCGCTGGCTGACTAATGTTGGATCATAACCAATGCGTAAGCCCTGGGCATGTTCTTCTAACCATTGCCGGGGCGGGGTTTTGCCACTATGGCGCGTCTCCCAATGCTCGGGGAGGGTTTGGTCCTTCATCTGCACGGTATAGCGTCCATCCGAAAAGACACAGCCTTTATCGTTTAGTAAGATGGCCAGCCCTGCGCTACCGGTAAAACCCGTCAACCATGCGAGCCGCTCTGCATAGGGGGCAACATATTCCCCCAAATATTCATCCCCGCGCGTTATGATAAACCCTGCAATATCAAAATGCGGGAATTGTTGGCGCACGAGAGCGGGACGGTCTTTTAGTGGAAGAGACGACAAAGACATAGGGGCACCATGCAGATAGGAGAAAGGATTCGCTTAAAAAGGTTTGCGGAGGACGAGGGTGCTCCAAGCACCTTCTTTTAGATGATGTTCTAAAACCAGCCCTTGGCGTTGATGAGCGACAAGAACCATGCGCGCTTGCGTGGTGAGCAGCCCAGCAAGGATGGCCGTACCCCCTTTTTGTAAATGGTAGGCTAAATCCTTGGCCATACGGCATAGTGGGCGGGCGAGGATATTGGCAAAAACAAGGTCGTAAGGGGCTTTTTTGCGCACGCTCTCGGTTAGCCAGCCATTGCCGAAGCGGCACTCTAATAACGGCCCCAATTTATTTAACCGTGCATTAGAGGCCGCCACACGGACAGACCAAGGCTCAATATCCACCGCTAAAACGGGACGATGGAACAGCCGCGCAGCAGCCATTGCAAGAATCCCAGAGCCGCAGCCCATATCTAAAATATGTTGTGGTTTGCGGTACGCAATGCGTTCTAAAGCGCGCAGGCATCCACGCGTAGAGCCATGCTCGCCAGAGCCAAAAGCAATCCCGGCATCTAAGGTGATATTCAGCCGGTTGCGTGCCGCCTTATCTTTTAAATGTGTTCCACGAATACAAAAACGCCGCCCGACATATTGAGGAGGAAAGGCCTCTTGTGTGCGGGCTAACCATCCTTCTGCCTCCGTTTCCCGCCGGAGGAGCGGGGCCTCAACACCTGTCATAGCACGGACAAGGGCGAGGCCATTTTCTAATTCATCTTCATTCTTGCCGCGTTCTTTAACGGCCTCTAACCGCCAATAGCGTTGCTCATCATCTTCCTCAAACATCCCGACTGTATCGCACACCCCGAGGAGAACTTGCTCAAAAAGTGGAACATGTGCTTCCTCCACCACAATGGAGAGGGTCTCCAACATACGCGCATGGCGTGTGCCAATATGGGATGGGGCGATGGGGCTTTGTTTTGCCTTCATGATACGACCTTTACAAAACCGGCCATGATGCGTTTTAGGCCGACATCTTCAAAATTAACGGAGAGTCGCTCCCCTTCAACACCAATGACCACGCCTTCACCATAGCGGCTATGCTGCACAGTCGCCCCAAGGGGAATGGTAGGACGGTTGGAGAGGGCCTCTGGTCTATAACGACTAGAGGAGGGAGACCTGCTCATGTTGGCCTGAGCTTGGCGTGCAAAAAAGGAACCGGGACGCGGATTATGGCGCGCAGGGCTATGCCGTTTAATATGCTTATCGGGTAGTTCTTCAATAAACCGGCTAGGGATGGAATCTTGCCAATTTGCATAAATACGCCGGCTTGCAGCATGGAGGATAATTGCCCGCTCCCGCGCACGGGTAAGCCCAACATAAGCAAGGCGGCGTTCTTCCTCCAAAGCGCGATTGCCCCCTTCATCCAATGAGCGTTGAGAGGGGAAAATCCCTTCCTCCCAACCGGGAAGGAACACGGTAGGAAACTCCAATCCCTTAGCGGCATGGAGTGTCATAAGGCTTACTTTGTCGCGTTCTTCTTGGAGGGTATCGCTCTCCATAACGAGAGCAATATGCTCTAAGAAGGCCTCCATCGTGGGGAACTCCCCAATGGCGCGGAGAAGCTCACCTATATTATCCAAGCGTCCAGCGGCTTCTACTGTTTTGGGGTCATCACGCCACATCGTGAGGTAGCCGCTCTCTTCTAAGATAGTCTCGGTTGCGACTACATGCCCCTCTTTGGCAACAATCTTCCGTGCTTTCTCCAAAGCCGCGAGTAGCTCGGCTAATGTAGCGGCAGATTTCCCTTTGATGAGCTTATGCTCAATTTGTTGTTGGAGGGTCTGTTGGAGAGAGCGTCCCGCTTCGCGCGCAGTAAGGCGCAGGCGGGAGAGTGCCACATTACCAAAGCCACGTTTGGGAAGATTAACGATGCGCTCAAAAGCGAGGTCGTCTAACGGGTAAAGAACGGCCCGCATATAGGCAATTGCATCGCGGATTTCAGCCCGCTCATAAAAGCGAAGGCCCCCGATGATTTGATACGGAATCCCCATGCGCATGAGGGCTTCCTCAAAAGGACGCGTCTGGAAGCCAGCGCGCATCAAAATAGCCATATCTCCATAAGCCTGCCCCTCTTGATGGAGGGTCTGAATACGCATCCCCACAATACGGGCTTCATCATCGGAATCAGGCGTACTGATGACGTCTACTAACTCTCCCTCATCACTCTCTAAACCGGGGCGGAGGGTTTTGCCCAACCGGTCCTCATTATGGGCAATGATATGAGAGGCAGCACTAAGGATGCGCGGTGTAGAGCGGTAATTTTGCTCTAGCCGAATGATACGCGCACCGGGAAAATCGTTCTCAAACCGCAGAATATTAGCAATTTCTGCCCCGCGCCAAGAATAGATGGATTGGTCATCATCCCCCACGCAAGCGATGTTTGCAGGATCGCCGTCAGGATGTTTGGCTAATAAACGTAGCCATAGATATTGGATGGCGTTTGTATCTTGATACTCATCCACCAAAATATAGCGGAAACGATGGTGATATTGAGCAAGAACATCGGGATGCTGACGGAAGATGGTCACCATATGGAGCATTAAATCGCCGAAATCGCAGGCATTAAGCTCTTTTAGTCGGGCTTGATACGCTGCATAAATCGCACGCGCTTGCCCATTAGCGAGGTCCGTATCATGTGCGGCGGTAATCTCCTCCGGGAGGAGGGCTTTATCCTTCCATAACTGGATTTGGTGCATCAGCTGGGCAGGGGGCCAGCGTTTGAGGTCCAGCTTCCAAGGTTCCATCACTTGCTTGAGCAAGCGTAGTTGGTCATCAGCATCAAGAATGGTAAAGCTGCGCTCTAGCCCAACGCGGGGGGCGTGCTGGCGGAGCATACGCGCACAAAGGGAGTGGAACGTCCCTAACCAAAGCCCTTCGACCGGTTTATCCAAAATCACGCTAATGCGCTCGCGCATTTCTTTCGCGGCTTTATTGGTAAAGGTCACGGCCAGAATCTGTTCCGGCCAAGCGCGCTGTTGGAGCAGAATATGAGCAAAGCGCGTTGTTAACACACGGGTTTTGCCCGTTCCCGCACCGGCGAGAATCAGCAAGGGGCCTTCTGTTGTCTCTACAGCAAGGCGTTGCTCTGCGTTTAGCCCAACGAGATAATCAGGCTCGGAGGGCGAAAGACGGGGGGAAAAAAGATCATCAACCACAATTATCTGATATAATGCGATCATCCTCTAATAGCTAGGACATAACCGCAGATTGTGAGTAAAGTAGCACCTTCTAAATCAGGACATAGGGCCCGTATGCGCGAGCGCATTCTGGCCTATGGGGCGGAAACACTTGCAGATTATGAGCTATTAGAGGTGCTTCTTTTTTATGCCATACCGAGGCGAGATACAAAGCCGCAGGCTAAAGCTTTGCTCGCCCGCTTTGGGACAATAGGCAAATTGCTACAAGTTGCGCCAGATTCTTTAAAAGATGCGGGAATGAGTGAGAAGGCGATTGCGCTCCTTCAACTGCCTATCATAGCAGCGCGCGCCCTTGTGGAGCATGATGGTGATGCACCTTTGCAATTAAGTAATAGTGATGCCTTGATGCGTTATGCCCAAGGGGCGTTGCAGCATGTTTCCACGCAAACGATTAGCTTATTATGTTTGGATAGTAATAATAGGCTTATTGTGGAAAAGGAGTTGCCTAAACAAAGACAGATAAACACAATGCACCGTCTCATTGCTTGTATTCTTCTGGAGTGTCATGCTACAGCGGTAATTATTATCTATTACCATCCTCAGGCCCCCGCTACGGCTTTAGCGGCAGATGCACGGGGGTTGAAGCAGGCCTTATCGGCTTTAGATATTACGGTGCATGAGGGTATGTTAATCGCGCCAGATTGGCATGTTAGTATGAGTGAGGCTGGGTTATTATAAAAAGTGTCTCATCCGACAAGTCTTAAACATATGGCCTCCCCACAGAGAGACGATATCTTTGCTGAGATTGCGTCTCTCATCTTCACAGCGGAAGATGCACAGCAGGGTTTAACCTCTTATCTCATCGCACATTATGAATCATTTGCTGATTTATTATGCACTCCAACAATAAACTGGGAAAAATTACCGCGAGAAACGGTAGCTCTGCCTGTTTTATGTGCGATAGTGAAGGAGCTAGCCCATCGTTATAGTCGGGCCTTATTGCCAGAGGGGGACCTGCTAAAACATCCAGAATTACTCTATGATTATTTGATGATTCATATGGCGCGGGAGCGTGTAGAGCAGTTCCGGCTTTTATTTCTTGATAAACACCATCGTCTTATTTTGGATGAAATACAAACGCGGGGCACAATTAATCACGCACCGGTTTACCCGCGTGAGGTCGCAAAACGCTGCATAGAGTTAAATGCCTTTGGTCTTATTATGGTGCATAACCACCCATCGGGCCAAGTTATGCCTTCTAAGAAGGATGTCATCATGACCCAATCGATGGAGAGGGCCTTGCAGGTTGTAGAGGTCTCTGTGGTAGATCATCTCATTGTAACGCGTAAGGCCTTAACGAGCTTCCGTCAGCTTGGCTTACTTTCTTGAGAGATGATCTACCATCTATGTCTTACTGAATTAGGCCGAAAGGATAGGCTTATAATGCTGTAAGACCATAGCACCAGGTAATCCACCGCGTGGGAAGATGCGGTTTACATGGCCCATCTTACGGCCCGGGCGGGCATCTTCTTTACCATAAAGATGGAGAGAGGCATTTTCCTCCGCTACAATCTCTGGCAGGAGGGCCATATCTTCAGGGCCAATGAGATTATGCATATACACATCAGAATGACGCCGAGGCGGGGGGAGCGGTAACCCTGCAACCGCGCGTATATGCATCTCAAATTGATCCACCAGACAGGCATTCATCGTCCAATGGCCAGAATTATGAGGGCGAGGGGCAATCTCATTAACAAGGAGCTTGCCATTTTTATCTTCAAAAAGTTCTACCCCCATAATGCCGATTAAACCTAGCTTTTCAGCAAGCTGTGCAGCGAGTTTTTGCGCCTCCTCAGCTAAGGCAGGCATGATAGGGGCAGGGACGATGGAGACGCGTAAAATCCCTTCACGATGGTGATTTTCAGCTACATCAAAACACCGGACAGTCCCATCATGACCGCGCACGACCATGACGCTTATCTCCCGTGCGAAGTCAATATGCTGCTCGGCAACGAGGGGGTAAGGGAGGGTATCAGCTTGGCGTAATAGAGCCTGAAACGTCTCCTCATCTGGAAGGCGGAATTGCCCTTTACCGTCATACCCGAAGCGGGTTGTCTTTAAAATACATGGGAAGCCGAAGGAGGCTAGTGCTGTGAGGTCTTCAGTCCCTTTGATTTCACGCCATGGGGCGACAGGTAAACCATAAGAACCCAACATTGTTTTTTCAGCAATGCGGTCCTGACTGGTCTCCAAAATATGCCCTGAAGGATGAACAGGGCAAAAACGTGCTAAATGCTTTAAGCCGCTGGCACTGATATTCTCAAACTCAAAACTAATGACATCACAGCTCTGGGCGAAGTTCTCTAAGCATGAAGGGTCATCATAAGAGCCGATCGTTACTTTGGCAGATGTCTCCGCCGCTGGGCTAGGGGCTGTGTTGGAGAGGATATGGACCTTATAGCCAAGCCGCGCCGCAGCCATAGCGGACATGCGGCCGAGCTGCCCGCCCCCTACGATGCCAATCCATGCGCCAGGTTGTAAGGGCTGCTGTGCCATTAAACGGGGACCTCCGCGACTGAAGCTGTTTGAGCCTCTCTGTAAGCAATAAGGCGTTTGGCCAACTCTGCATCAGAGAGGGCCAGAACAGACGCCGCTAGTAAAGCCGCATTAACAGCCCCTGCACGACCAATCGCTAAAGTCCCAACAGGGATACCAGCAGGCATTTGGACGATGGAGAGCAAGCTATCTTGCCCTTTTAGGCTTCGACTTTCGACCGGTACACCAAAGACGGGTAGGCTTGTCCAAGCGGCACACATACCCGGGAGATGAGCCGCACCACCTGCCCCGGCGATAATCACCTTCAGCCCCTTATCATGGGCCGATTTCGCGTATGAAGCGAGGCGGTCCGGGGTCCGATGGGCGGAGACGATACGCGCCTCGTAAGGGATGGCGAGCTTCTCTAGCAGCTCGCACCCATGGCGCATTGTCTCCCAATCGGACTGACTACCCATAATCACACCCACTAAGGGGGCTGCGCTATCCGTCATGCCTTAAAGACCGTCATGTGATTCATCAGGGGTCGCGAAAAGACGGTTCGGGTCGTCTTCATGAGGTGTATCCTGCAATGCCGTCCCTTCACGGACGAGGCGATCATTAGCTGCTTGTACGGCTGCGTTGAGGTCAGTTTGTGTGCAAAGACCAAGAATGACAGGGTCACGCGGTTTGATATTGGGGCTGTTCCAATGTTCGCGGTTACGAATCTTTGCGATTGTATCCTTCGTTGTCCCCAATAGCCGGACGATTTGTGTATCGTTAAGCTGGGGGAATTGGCGCAGAATGAAGGCAATCGCATCGGGCCGGTCATGCCGCTTTGCCACAGGGGTGTACCGAGCACCTTTTGCACGGCGTGCCACAGGGTTGGGCGCGGCCTTCAATTTTAGACGTGCAGAGGCGTTGCCCTCGCAGCGTTTAATCTCAGCCTCGGTCAGTTGATTATTTTTAATGGGGTCGTACCCGTTGATGCTCCCGCCCACTTCACCATCTGCAATGGCCTGAATCTCTAACGGGTGCATCCCGCAAAAGACAGCAATTTGCTCAAAAGTGAGGGCGGTTTTCTCAATAAGCCACACAGCGGTAGCTTTGGGCATTAACGGTAGGGTCATGTTAACGCGGTCCTTTTGCAGAATGGTAGAAGGTCCGGCATTTGGCAAGCCCGGGCCACTCTGAAAAAGAATCACCCGCCACCCAAAAAGAGGCGGTGCCTGCATAATGCACGACAGTGACGCTACCATGCGTTAGGACGGGGGGAACGTCAAGCAGAGAAATTGAGAGAGGAGAGTGCTGGGCCTTTATAATATGAAAAACCCTCTATTTCCGTGGGAAAGAGAGGGTCTCACATCATATCATCTTATAAAGATGACCGTTTTACTTCTTGATATTACCGATACCAGAGAAACGCTTGTTGAACTTAGCAACCTGCCCCCCTGTATCGAGAATACGCTGTACGCCTGTCCAAGCGGGATGGGTCTTGGGGTCGATATCAAGGCGTAGCGTAGCACCAGGCTCGCCATAGCAGGAGCGGGTTTTATATTCGCTGCCATCAGCCATCACGACTGTGATTTCATGATAGTCGGGGTGGATGCCGGATTTCATAATATTTCCTGAACCTAAAAGAAAGAAACTCCGATGCCGACCGGAGCAGACGCAGCCCTCTTACAGGATTTTTTCTATAAAATAAAGCGCGTTTCCTTTCTTTTTATGGGGTTCTTATGAGGAAGGCCGCTTGTGGTTTTGGCGAACATATACAATATGTCTCCCCATTGTTTTACGCCTTTATGGGCATAGGCTTGTTGGGGCGTTTCACTTTAAGGATTAGGTTGGGTTTATGAGTCGGATTAAGACGCCCGGTTGGGTTGCTGATTTCCAGAAGTTCATCATGCGTGGCAATGTTATGGATCTTGCCATTGGTGTTGTCGTTGGTGCAGCTTTTACGGGAATTGTAAATAGTGCCGTCAAGGATATGCTGACCCCTATTTTGGGGTGTCTAACAGGTGGTGTGGATTTCTCCAATATTTTTATCACCATAAAAGGACCTGTGAAGGATACTTTGGCAGAGGCGCAAAAAGCCGGATCTGTGACCATTAATGTTGGTTTGTTCCTTAATGCGGTGATTCAATTCTTAATCATTGCCTTCTTTGTCTTTTGGGCCATGAGATTGATTAGTAAATTGCATCGTAAAGAGGAAGCGAAACCAGTTGCTCCGCCAGCACCTAGCCAAGAGGAAATCCTGCTAACGGAAATCCGTGACATTTTAGCTGGGCGTTCTTCCGACAAATGAGCCGTTTTCTTCCCTCCCTTATGCTTAAGCGTGGGGTAATGCTGAGCGTTGCCCTTTTTGCGAGTAGCCTTATTGGGGTTGGTCATGCTGATGACGCACCCTTTGGGGTGCCCATCTCTCCCAACGCGCATCTTTATTCCTATTTTGTGATTAATGGGATGGCGCGTGGTGCCTTTATGCTTGGCAAGTTACGGCAAAAAGATATGTCAACGCTCATTCAAATAGATGAGGCCACACGCAAGGCGGTTCTTCATAATATGAATGCTCAAACAATCCGCTCAGACTTTCAGGCAGATCAAGTTCTTGCGCGTTATTTGGAGCTTATCCCACGCTAAGTTGTTTGGATGAGAGCCTATTAAAAAAGGGAGGCCTTGTGAGCCTCCCTTTTTATATGTCGCGCTAGTTTTTACTTAGATCGTTTTGCGTAAGCGTTTTTGCCCCATTAACAGCAAGAGTGGGGCTGCGATAAAGATAGAGGATGATGTCCCTACCACAATGCCAAAGAGCATCACTGTAGCAAAGCCTGTAAGTGTACTCCCCCCAAAGAGGGCGAGGGGCAGTGCGGCGAGGAAGACCGTCATAGAGGTACCCAAAGTGCGATTGAGGGTCTCATTGATGGAGAGGTCTAACAAATCCCGTAAAGGCATGGTGCGGTACTTACGCAGATTTTCCCGTACGCGGTCATACACAACCACCTTATCATTCGTAGAATAGCCGAGGATGGTCAAAAGAGCGGCGACCATCACAAGGTCAAACTCAAAACGTGTGATGACGAGAAAGCCAATCGTTTTGGTAAGGTCCAAAATCAAGGTAATGACCGCACTAAGGGCGAACTCACGCTCAAAGCGGAACCAGATATAGATAAGAATCATACCCAAACTAAAAAGCAGGGCTAAAACACCATCACGAAATAATTCAGAGGAGACAGAGCCACCAACAGCATCAGCACGTTGAATCTGCACACCGGGGATAGCCTGCACAATTACTGAGCGGACATGATCGACCAGCTTTTGGGTGACATGCTCATCTTCTCCACCGCGTGGGAGATTGATAGCAATGCGGATATCCTGCGGGGACCCGAAGGTCTGCACGGAGGCCGCATCAACCTGCCCAGCTTTGAGGATAGCCCGCATATGGGCAGGGTCCTCTGCGGTGGGGGAGTGTGTCTCTACAATGACACCGCCGCGGAAGTCCAAGCCGAGATTCAATCCCGGCTCAAAGAACAACACAAGGGAGGCGATAGAGAGCAATGCAGAGATGATTAAGCCCGCATGACGGCCACGCATAAAGTGGATCTGACGGTCATCACGCACGAAACGAAGAAGAGGACGAGAAAACATGATGATTAGACCGGCAATTCTTGTGGACGTTTATGCGCATACCACCGAATGATAAGCATGCGCGAGACAATAAGGGTTGTGAACAGCGTTGTGGCAATACCGATGGTGATGGTGAGTGCGAAGTTACGCACCGCCCCTGTCCCAAAGACAAAGAGCATCACATGAGCAAGAAACGCGGTGGCGTTACTATCGATGATGGTCCCTGTCGCGCGTTGGAAGCCAACCTGCAATGCTTGGAGTGGCTTACGCCCAAGGCGTACTTCCTCTCGGATACGCTCGTTAATGAGGATGTTCGCATCCACAGCCATACCAAGTGTGAGGAGAATACCGGCCATACCCGGTAGGGTCAGTGTTGCTTCAAAGAGTGACAGCACAGCCAAGATAAGCACCAAGTTGGCAAACAGAGCTATATCAGCATAGAAGCCAAACCGGGCGTAAAAGAGGAGCATAAATAGCACAACGAGGATGAAGCCAGCGGCGAGGCTGATAATCCCAGCATGGATGGAGGCTGCCCCGAGGCTTGGGCCGATGCTGCGTTGCTCCACCACGGTAAGCGGTGCAGGGAGAGCCCCAGCGCGGAGCAACAACGCCAAGTCTGAAGCAGAACGTGCGGAGAAGCTCCCTGTAATGATGCCTTGCCCTGCTGTGATGGGGCCATTAATGACGGGGCTGGTTAGGATACGGCCATCAAGCACAATGGCGAATGGCTTGCCAACATTGGCCGTGGTGATGCGGGCGAAATCCTCCGCACCTTTATTATCGAACTTTAAAGCAACAACCCATTGATTCTCGCTCATAGTTGCAGCAGCGTCAGCAAGGTTGGCCCCGTCAACGTCAATCTTATCTTCTACAGCAAGTTGCCCATGCCCATCTGCGAGCGGAAGTAAGGTGGTACCAGGCCCTGCATGGGTTAGGTCAGGGGAGAGGAGATGGAAGGTCATCCGCGCTGTTGTGCCGAGCAGAGCTTTAATACGTTGTGGATCGCTAATCCCCGGCAGCTCTAGGACGATGCGGTCTTCTCCCTCGCGCGCGATGCTAGGGTCAATAGCCCCGGTGCTATCAATACGGCGGCGGACAATCTCGATAGAGCGTGTTACGGCCTCCCGCGCACGGCTGCGGATGGAATCTTTTGTCAGACTAATAACAAAAGACCCTCCTTTTTCCTCAAGAGTAAACTCTCCCGGTGTAGCGGCGATAAGCCCTTCTAAGGCTTGGCGGTCAGCATCACGCTCCATAAGGGCGCGTGGGGTGATGATGAGGCCGCTATGGGTATCATCACGCCGAATCTCACGATAGCCTAGATGAGCGTCTAATAGGCTTTGGCGGACTTGGCCCTCTAAAGACTGTAAACGGTCACGTTGAAGGGTCTGCGTATCAAGCTGCAATAGCAAGTAGGAACCGCCTCGTAAGTCGAGACCAAGATGCACTTGATGCCAAGGCAATGAGGGCCAAGGGGACTTTATAAAGTTAGGTAGGCAAAGCAGGGCAGCAATAAGGCAGACACCCGCCACGCCCAACATCCTGAGGCGGCTATAATACAACATAGGGGGTTCAAGAACCTCAAAAACGTTAATAATGGAGAGGCCAGAGGCCTACTGCACAGATGGTGCAAACCATGCCCTTTTAACGATTTTAATGCAACCATTATACATAGCCATGCTGTGCATGCAGCGGATGGCTTGTAAAATACGGCCTTATAGATATGGTGAACCCTATGATGGAAAAGCGGGTCCTTAATGTCGCAGTGGTGGGGGCTGGGTATTTTGGCCGCTTTCATGCTCTGCATTCAGCAAAACATGCACGAGAAGCTCTTATAGGGCTGTACGACTCTGATAATCTGCGGGCACAGGAGGTTGCGCGGGAGGTCGGGACGACTGTTTTTGAGGATTATGAAACAGTTTTACAGCAATGTGATGCGGTTATTATTGCCGCACCAGCGGAGGCGCATTACAGCCTAGCCCGTCAGGCTCTTGAAGCAGGATGTCATGTTCTTGTTGAGAAGCCCCTTGCCTCTACGCGGCAGGATGGAGAGGCTCTTGTCCGTTGTGCGGACGATAAAGGGTTAGTCCTGCAAGTAGGGCACCTTTTACGCTATTCAGCGGAATATGAGGCCATTAACACGCGCATTAAACATCCTCTTTATATAGAGGCAACACGCATTGCCCCATATAAATTGCGCGGGACGGATGTTTCCGTTGTGTTGGACCTTATGATTCATGATCTCGACCTCATCTTAGCGTTGGTTGAGAGTCCAATCCTGCATATTGATGCGATGGGAGCTGCTGTCTCTAGCACGCATGAGGATATCGCCAATGCGCGGGTACAATTTGCCAATGGTTGTGTAGCGTCTATCACAGCAAGCCGCATCTCGTTTAAAACAGAGCGGAAGATGCGTTTATTTAGCCAAGAAGGCTACCTCTCAGCCGATTTTACAAGCCGCACATTATCCTTTATTAACCGAAAAGAAGGTCTGATAATGCCGGGGAGTGGTGGCTTCCGGCGTCAGAGCGTGCAGTGGCGTGATCATGATAATTTGGCGGCCGAGCATGATGCGTTTGTTGCGTCTTGCTTAGATGGTAAGCCCGTTATTGTGGATGGAGACGCTGGCTTGCGTGCTTTGGATGCTGCTTTACGCGTTGGGGAGGACATGCAACGCGCACGGCGGTTATTACAGAGTTCAGGCCTTTTATCTCATTAAATCTCTCCTTTGGAGAGGAAGGATTTTCTAGAATGAATGCGGTTGATTACTCTTACGCACATGTTGGTGGGTTAAATCCGTTTGTTAGCCTGCTCATTTTTGCCGTATTAATGCTCGCTTTGTTCGGGTTGTATTTTCTGCCGAGCGTGATTGCCCTCATCAGACGGCACCCGCAGAGATGGATACTCGTTGGACTAAACGTCTTATCAGGCTGGACGGGGCTGGGATGGATTGGCCTCTTGCTGTGGTCTTTGTGGCCGCGTGAGGAGCTTTTGGCAGTAAATCGGCGTTTAGCGTCATCTGGGCAGGATTGGGGCCCGTATCAAAACCGGGAACAATCTTTCGGCGGGCCGAGCCCAGCTGATGAGTTGGCCAAACTCGCCCAGCTCAAAGAACGCGGTGTTTTGAGCGAGGCTGAGTTCGAGCAAGCCAAAGGGCGGCTCCTGCATAAATAAAAGTGTAAGGGCTGGGTTGTTAGGATTCCAAACTCTCACGTTTGGCTTCTAACTCCAGCCATTGCTCCTCCGCTTCGCTGAGTTTTTTCTCAGTTTCAGCTAATATAGCCGTGATCTTCTCAAATCGTGCGGGGTCACGGCTATAAAGCTCTGGGTCAGCGAGGGCTTTGCGGCAGAGCATAGCGTCTTTCTCTAACGCCTCGATTGTGAGGGGGAGTTGGTCTAGCTCACGCTGCTCTTTATAGCTGAGTTTGTGCGTTGTCTTGTTGCTACGCGTAGGGGGAGCCTCTGCCTTCTCTTGCGATGAGGAAGTGGGAGCCGTTTTTTCCTGCCGCTCTTGTGGTGGGGTACCCTTGCGTTGGGCGAGCATATCGGAATAGCCACCAGCATATTCTATCCAACGGCCATCACCTTCCGCCACTAAGGTGGATGTCGCGAGACGGTCCAAAAAGTCACGGTCATGGCTTACGAGTAAGACAGTGCCCGTATAATCCCCGAGCATATCTTGAAGAAGGTCCAATGTTTCTAAGTCAAGGTCATTTGTTGGTTCATCAAGAACAAGCAAGTTAGACGGACGTGCAAGGGCCGCAGCAAGGGCAAGGCGGCCTCGCTCTCCCCCGGATAAATGGCTGACAGGTGTGCGTGCTTGCTCTGGGCGAAAGAGAAAGTCCTTCATATAACCGATGACGTGACGCTTCTCCGTACCAACCTGCACCATGTCGCCATGCCCATCGGTGAGGAAATGAGCCACCGTTTGGTCGCCTTCTAAAGCACTACGTTGTTGGTCCAGTGTGACCATCTGGATGGAGGGGCTACGGCGTATCTCGCCCTTTTGGGGCTCTAATGCGCCAATAAGAAGTTTAAGAAGGGTTGTTTTACCCGCACCATTGGCCCCGCAAACCCCTAGCCGGTCTCCTTTGCTTACTGTTAAAGTTAGGGAGTCTATGAGGGTTCGTTCCGGGTAGGACCAGCCAATATCTTCCGCAGCGATGACGATTTTACTCGTATTTTCTGCCTCATTGACTGCTAATTTGAGCGTTCCACGCTGACGGGAGGCGATATCGCGCCGCTCAGCTCGTAAGTCCGCAAGCTCTGCAACGCGCCGAACATTGCGTTTACGCCGCGCGGTGACGCCATAGCGCATCCAATTTTCTTCCCGTGCGATTTGACGGTCCAATTTATGAGCGGCGCGCTCAGCAAGTTCGATTTGCTCATCTCGCCATGATTCAAAATGGGAAAAATTAGCCTCTAAGCGTTGGGTTTTGCCTTGCTCCAACCATAAGACGGCACGGCATAATGTTTCTAAAAAGCGGCGGTCATGGCTGATGATAACCATTCCCGCTTGAGAGGCGAGGAGTTCTTGTTCTAACCAAGCAATGCAAGGGAGGTCTAAATGGTTAGTTGGCTCATCAAGGAGGAGAAGGTCAGGCTCGGAGGCCAAGGCGCGGGCGAGAGCACTACGCCGCGCTTCCCCGCCAGAGAGGGCAGAGCAACGCTCGCTACCATCCATTCCTAGTTCGCTGAGCATAGCGCGCGCTTTGTAATGAGCGGTTTCGTCTAAGCCAGAAGTGACGTAATCAAAAACAGTCTGCCAAGCGGAGAGGTCAGGCTCTTGGGGGAGGTAATACACCTTCAACCCCGGTTGGAGAAAATGTTCCCCGCTATCTTGCTCCAGCTCCCCTGCGGCAATGCGGAGTAAAGTGGATTTACCAGAGCCATTACGCCCGACAAGGCATAGCCGCTCCCCCGGTTGGACGGAAAGCTCCGCACCATCCAGTAAAGGACGACCGCCGAGCGTGTAGCTGATATTTTGGAGATTCAAGATTGGTGCAGACATAGCTTTGATGTGCGCAAAAGAATGAAGATTTGCAACCTAAAACCGCCAAAAGGCAGAGAGAAAGATTTTCCCGATACAAAACTTATGCTTTGTTTGTTGTTCTTTTAAAGCCTTCCCTTGTATATGTCGCAGCATGAAGGCAGATAAGAAAATGCTAAAAGGCTGGGTACGGCAGCAAAATCGCGCTAATCGCTCGGCCACAATGAGTCTTGCCCTAATAGGGATGCTCAATGTTGTGACCGGTATGGTCTTAATGTGGAGCCTAGCGTCCATGCTCGCTACATGGCTTGCGGGCGGCCAACATGCCACACCGCATTCTATGGTGGTGCTTTTTATCATTGCCTCTCTCGTGCGTGTCTTTTTGGGGTATCTGCAAGAGACGCTTGCCCTTCATGCGGGGGAGACGGCCCGCAAACGTTTGCGGCGCAGCATAGTAGAGCGTTTTTTTGCACAAGGGCCATCTTTATTACGCCATCAGCATAGTGCAGCTCTTGCAGCGATGGTGACGGACCGCGTGGAAGCGTTGGAGGGCTATTTCGCCCGTTGGTTGCCAGCGTCCGCTTTGTGGGTTGTAGCGCAATGGTCTGTTGTTGTGGTGGTGTTTTGGCAGAACCATCATGCTGGCTATATCTTAGGCGCATGTTGCTTATTCTTACCCGTTTTCCAAGCTGTTTTTGGGATAGCCACGGCTATAGCTTCACGGCGGCAGATTTTAGCCCTTAATCGCTTACAAGTCCGCTTTTTAGACCGTATCCGTGGGATTGCCACCATCGTTCTCTCTGGCAATGCGGTAAAGGATTCAGAAGAACTTGGCCACGCAGCAGATGAGCTACGCCAAAGAACTATGAAAGTGCTGCGTGTTGCCTTCCTAACGTCTGCCTCAACGGACCTTGCCATGATTGTGGCTTTGATAGGGATTGTGATTGACCAACATCATAGGCTGCAACAGGGGTCTTTTTCATCAATAGAGAGCATTATTTTTGCCGTTTTGATGGTACCGGAAGCTTTCGCACCATTCCGTGCTTTATCCGCAGCTTATCAAGACCGGGCACAAATTACCCATAGCGGGGAGGCTTTGCAAAAACTTCCCGCTTTACAAGCATCAATCACGCCGGAGAGAACAAACTCTGCCGCGTCAGAGCGTACAAAGGCGGGAATCGCGTTGGATGTGCGGGACGTGTCTTATCGATGGGTGGAAGACCGCCCACTTGCGTTGGACCATGTGAGTTTTCACTTAGAGCCGGGTCAGATTGCGCTTTTAACGGGGCCTTCTGGAGCGGGGAAGTCAACCCTCATAGAGGCGTTGCTTGGCTTTATTCGTCCGCTAGAAGGGCAGATTAGCCTTGGCGGTGTTGATATTCAGACCCTCCATCCTGCTGATGTAACACGTCAGATAAGTTGGATAGGGCAGAAACCCGTTCTTTTTGCAGGCTCATTGAAAGAGAATATCATGTTTGCCGCCCCTCATGCCTCGGAGGCGCAATTCCAAGCTGCGTTAGAGGCATCGGCGATTACGCATTACCTCCCCCTCTTGCCGGAAGGGGTGGAGACGCGCTTAGGAGAAGGGGGCTTCGGCCTCTCTGGTGGGCAGGCACAGCGCATTGCGATTGCGCGCGCTTTTCTGAAAGATGCGCCGCTCCTGATTATGGATGAGCCCACAGCGCATCTCGACCCCGAGACTGAGGGTGATATTCTTACGGCTTTAAAGCCGCTATTGCAGGGTCGTACGGCAGTTATCTCCACCCATTCCCAGCAATTTCAAGGGATTGGTGAGAGGTACCATCTTCTTATGGAGCAGGGCCGGCTTACAGTGCAGGAGGGCCAGTCATGAAGCGGTTTTCCCCTTTAATCAAAGTTTGGCAGGCCCGTTGGCTGCGCTTATTCATTGGGCTGATTTTGGCTGAACTCTCCATTTGCGCTGCATTTTTATTAATGGGGCAGACAGGGTCTCGCTTGGGGTTAATCGCTACAGCGGGGGCGTTCGTCACATTTGGGCTGTTGCGCTGGGCAGGTTCGGCACGTCTCATCCTACGTTATGGAGAGCGGCTAGCGACGCATGATGCTACATTCCGCGTCTTGGCGGATATTCGTCTTTGGTTTTATCGGCGTCTAGCGCGGGGTGCTGCGGCAGGGTTGGGGTTTCGCCGTACTGGGGATTTACTCACCCGTCTCGTCTCCGATGTGCAAAGCCTCGATAGTCTTTACCTGCGGATTATTATCCCCTTAGCAACGGCGTTATTAAGCCTGCCGATTGTTATCTTTATCTGCCTGAAAGGCAGTATGCTGCTAGCGTTCAGCATTGCTATCATTTTTTGCCTGACAGCCTTTATCTTACCAGCCTTTATGGCGCGTATGTCATATCGTTGGGGGCCTGTCTTGCAGCAGGCTCAATCAGAGATGAATAATCAAGCTCTTGAGCTGGTAAGCGGTATGAAGGAGCTTCGTATTTTTGGGCAAGAGGATGCCGCAAAGGCACGTCTTTTTGCCGCAGAGGAGGCCTTTTACCAAGCCCAACGCCAACAAAGCCGTGCTATGGCGCGGACTCATACGTTGGCTCTATTCCTTACACGCTTAGGAGTGATTTGCGCTCTAGGGGGCTGTGCAGGGTTGTTCTTCTCTAAAGAGCAAGCAGTGATAGGCATCACCGTACTCTTTGTTGTGATGACAGCTCTTGATAATATTGTGGACCTTCCGCGCGCTGGTCTTATTGCTGGGCAAGTATGCCATGCAGCAGAGCGCATTATAGAGGCGACAAAAATGCCCGCGTCTCAGCCGCCAGAAGGGGGTCGTCCTGCCCCTGAAGGGTATGAGATTACAGCAAAGGCTCTTTCCTTTGGGTGGTCGGAAGGCCGTAGCACACTCAAGAACATTAACTTCACCCTTCGCGAAGGGGAGCGAGTAGCTCTTATTGGTCCTTCCGGGGCCGGGAAGTCCAGCCTTGCTGCTTTGCTCTTAAAGGTTGTTTCGCCTCAAGAGGGGTGTCTTACCCTTGGTGGGACTGACATTGCAGACATTAAAACCGAGATTGTGCGAGAGCGCATCGCATGGCTATCACAAGCAAGCCATTTATTTGATGATACAATCCGCGCTAATCTTCTCCTAGGGCGTGAAGCTCCATCAGATGAAGTGATATGGGCGGCGTTAGAGCAAGCACAGATAGCTGATTTTGTACGCTCTTTACCTGATGGGTTGGAGAGTTGGGTTGGTGAAAATGGCTCCCAATTATCAGGCGGGCAGGGGCGGCGTATTGCTTTGGCACGGGTGTTGCTCTCTAACGCTCCCATCTTAATTCTTGATGAACCCTGCACGGGGCTGGATATTGACACAGAGCGGGCCTTTCTCAAGACGTTGAACCAGCTAGACCGCTCCCGCACTATTCTGCTAATCACACACCGTTTGACAGGTATAGAGCAGCTCGATCGCTTATGGACCCTTCAGGATGGTCTATTGACATCCCATATCCCATAAGGAACAGACTGTTACCCTGTAATTGGGGAGGAAACTCCCACTGAATGAGAAGGACGCTCCCATGAGGAAGATTTCTGCTTTTATACGTCAGTTGGCTCCTATGGGGACGGCCTCGCTCTTGGCCGTTACTGTGCTAGCTGGCTGCGTGTCTCATCCCCCGCGGAATGACTATGTCGTCTTTTTTGACACAGAATCCGTCAAGCCGAGTGCAACGGGTGTAGCTATTATCGCGAATGCGGTGAAAGATGCTCGCAAACGGCACATCTCTCAATTTACCGTTTCTGGCTCTGCTGGGAAAATGGGTGATGATGATGTGTTGAAGAAGCTCGCTGAGGCGCGTGCTGATAAGGTTATCGCCCTTTTACAGGTTGATGGCGTTAACCCAACAGACATCTATAAAGTACCTTTTACACCGTCCAGCCTTGAGGATTCTCGTGTGGCTTTTCGGCGTGTGACGATTCACCTTGGTAAGAATTGATTTCTACTAAGGCTCAAAATGTAGTGGGAGGGGAGGCTTCAGGGTTTGGAAACCCGATTGATAGCTTCCCCCGTTATATTGGCGAGACGCCGGAGACCGTACTGCACCGGGTTTTTGGTTTTGCCTCCTTCCGAGGATTGCAAGAGGAGGCCGTTCGCACGGTTATGAATGATGAGGATGCTTTAGTCCTCATGCCGACTGGGGGTGGTAAAAGCCTGTGTTATCAAGTCCCTGCTTTGTGCCGAGAGGGGGTAGGGCTGATTATCTCCCCGCTCATCGCGTTGATGGAGGATCAAGTTGCAGGTTTGCGGCAGCTTGGCGTGCGGGCAGCGGCTCTCCATTCTGAGATGGAGTATCAAGACCAACTTACAGTCCAAGAAGATTTAACGTGTGACCAGTTGGACCTCCTTTATATCTCCCCAGAGCGTCTTTTAACCCCGTATAGTTTGAACCTCCTCAAACGCTGCCGTTTATCTCTCATTGCGATTGACGAGGCGCATTGCGTTTCAGCATGGGGGCATGATTTCCGCCCAGAATATCGTGAGCTTGCCCATCTTAAACAGCGTTTTCCCCATGTCCCTCGCATTGCTTTGACAGCAACAGCGGACCCACGGACACGCCGCGATATTTTAACGGCTTTAGATATGCCCGATGCGCATATTTTTATGGGGAGTTTTCATAGGGAGAATCTGTTCCTTCAAGCGCAACCCAAAATCGCTGAGATGCAGCAGGTATTAACCGCTTTGAGCCGCCATATGGGGCAGGGGGCGGCTATTATTTATTGCGGTAGTCGTAAGAAAACAGAGCTTATGGCGCGGCAACTCCGAGAGAAAGGCTATACGGCTTTTGCCTTTCATGCAGGCATGTCCCCTGCGGATAAACGGGCTGTGTTATTGCGTTTTCGCTCTGGCGAGCCGATGGTAATTGCGGCGACTATTGCTTTTGGTATGGGGATTGACCGACCCGATGTGCGCACCGTTATCCATTTAGAGATGCCAACTTCACCAGAGGGCTATTACCAACAAATTGGTCGTGCTGGGCGAGATGGGGAAGCCTCCCATACGTTATTGCTTTATAGTGGTGAAGGGGTGGCACGGGCGCGTTATTGGCTAGATGAATCACAAGCCCCTGAGAGTGAGAAAAAGGCTATGCAAGGGCGGTTGGAGAGCATGATCTCCTTAACCGAAACCACTGGATGCCGCACACAGGCTGTCTTAGCCTGTTTTGGTGAAAGCCTAAATGAGCCTTGTGGGCATTGTGATAATTGCCTCAACCCTCCCTCTACCTTTGATGCGACAGAGGCCGCGCAAAAAGTACTCTCTACAATTTATCGGACCGGGGAGCGATTTGGCATTGTCCAGCTCATCGCTGTTTTGAAAGGCAAGATGACTGAGGCGGTAGAGCGTCATGCCCTCCAACATCTTTCTGTCTTTGGCATTGGGAAGGATAAAAGCGATATATGGTGGCGCATGGTCATACGCCAGCTTATCGCCCGTGGTGCTATTGGCATGGTGGGAGAACATGGCGGCTTTGGGTTACGGCGCGATGCGGCCCGTCCGATTTTACGCGGGGATGTTGCTGTGCAGTTGCGGGAAGATAACTCTTTGCATGCCCTTAAAAACGTCACATCAAGACCGAACCTAGCAGAGGAACTCTCTGAAGAAGAACACCGTTTATTCCTCGCGTTAAAAATGTGGCGGCGTGAAGAGGCTTACCAGCAAGAGATTCCGCCCTACCTTATTTTCCGCGATATTACCCTGCGTGAAATTATCCGCGCTCACCCAATGGATAAGCCCGCTCTAGGAGAGGTGAAGGGGGTTGGCCAAAGTAAGGTTGATCGCTACGGCGATGCTGTTTTGGCTATTTTGAACGCATAATAAGGCAAGTGCGAGCAGCCATTACGGGCCGACATTTCTCTCCTCAACAATCGGTTGCATTGTAAAGGAGGCAGTTACATCCCCTACATTTTGGAAGTGAAATGTAAAAGAGAGCGCATTCCCCGGTTGATAAGGGACTTTCAGCCCGTGGCAAATAAGATGATACTCACTGGTGGGAAAAACAAGCGTACTCTCACGCGGGATGGCCATATGTTGGAACATATCATCCATATCGTTAGGTGATTGAATGGCAACTTGGCTATTCCGGTTAGAGGTTACGCTATTGCAGCTAGGGGAAGAAATACCGCGCAATAATAAATCGGTTGTGCTGTGATTGGTAAGAGTGAAGGTCCCAAAAGCAAAAGGGGCCTCTTTATAGCGTGTATGTAAAGCCGTATCGCTAACGGTAATGTCCTTAACACTCGGTGCTGTAGGTGTATTAGCGGCCATTGCTATGCTGCTCTGAAACGCTAAAAGTAACGCAGCTGCTGAAAAGGCACTATATTGCATAATTATATCCTCTCTCATTCTCGCGGAATGACGTTACGAAACGCCTCAAGAGCGCAAGAAAAAGACCCTTTCATATTCCTCAATGCGCTTATTTCCGATAGACTGCGTGGCATGTTGGGTCAAGCAATCAAGCGTGGCCTTACCGTTATTGTTTGTGGAATATGCCATGCATTGCCCTTTTTGTGGACATCAAGAAACACAGGTAAAGGATAGTCGCTCCACAGAGGATGGCGCGGCTATTCGGCGGCGGCGTGTTTGCTGTGCATGTGCCCAACGCTTTACAACGATTGAGCGTGTGCAACTGCGCGAGCTTACCGTCATTAAGGCTGATGGCCGCCGCATCCCGTTTGATCGCGATAAGCTTGCGCGCTCTATTCGTATTGCGTTGCGCAAACGTCCTGTTGATGATGTTCAACAAGAGCATTTGCTTAATAAGTTAGTGCGGCAGCTAGAGGCTTCTGGCGAGCAAGATATACCATCGCGGCGCATTGGCGAGTTAGCAATGGAAGCTCTCCGTAGCCTTGATGGCGTGGCTTATGTCCGCTTTGCAAGCGTGTATAAAGATTTTCGGGAGATTGAGGCGTTCTCGAAGATTCTTACTGATATGAATATGCCTTCTAATCCCTCGCAGGAAACCTCATGACTAACGCGCCTTCCGCTCCTCCTCGTAAACGCAGCCGCACGATTGCCCGCATGGCGGCAACGCAAGCTCTGTATCAATGTGAACAAACTGGCATGAATGCGGAATCTGTCCTCGCAGAGTTCTCACGCCATCGCCGGAATAACTCTGCCGGTAGTTTTGAGGATGGTTATATTCCTGATGCCGACCTTACTTTGTTAGATGAGATTGTTCTCCAAGCTGTAGCAAAGCAAGACGCTATCGATGCAGCTTTGGTGCAATTATTACCCGAGAGCTGGCCTATGGGACGGCTGGACCCGGTGCTTCGTGCCCTTTTACGCGCTGCTCTCGGTGAATTGATGGCCGATTTGCCCGTTCAAATTGCTATTAATGAATATCTTGATGTTGCTCATGGCTTCTTTAACGGGGATGAGCCGAAGATGGTCAATGGCATTTTGGATAAGTTCGCGCGTCAGAAAGCTGAAGGCAACAGCGCGACACAAAGGTAAAATCTATGGGTGAGTTTGATTTCATAGCACGGCATTTCCGTCCCTTAGCGGGAGCTGGTGCTATGGAGCTGCGTAATGATGGTGCCGTGATGGACCTTCCCGCGGGGGAGGAGCTTGTTCTCTCTAGCGATACGATGGTCGAAGGACTGCATTTCCTCCCTGATGACCCTGCTAAAACCATCGCGCAGAAGCTCTTACGCTGCAATCTTTCCGACCTCGCTGCCATGGGTAGTCGTCCCCGTGGTTATATGTTGAATGTAAGCGTTCCGCCTCATCGGCATTATGATGAGGCATGGTTTACTGATTTTGCAAAAGGACTCGCTGAGGACCAAAAAACCTTTGAGTTTCATCTGTTAGGAGGGGATACGACTGGCAGCCCATCCCCGTTGGTGCTTGGTGTTACGATTTTGGGGAGTGTCCGTAAGGGTGAAGCCCTCCGCCGGGATAGAAGTCAGCCGGGCGATGGTGTTTGGGTAACGGGGAGTTTAGGGCGTGCAACTCTTGGGTTGCAGGCGCGGCTGGGAGCGTTAGAGGATGAAGATGGCTCTTTAACCCAAGCCTATCGCGTACCAACGCCGCGCATTGGCTTATCCCTTTATGGGATTGTGAGTGCCGCCATGGATATTTCAGACGGGCTCATCCAAGATTGTGGTCATATCGCTGAAGAATCAGGCGTCTCCATCACGCTATATGAGGAGAGATTGCCCCTTACCCCGGCTGTTCAGAAGCATCTTGCACAGCATAAAGAGCGTATTTTGCTAGGGGGCGATGATTATGAGCTGCTCGTTACATGCCCTGCCGCAAAAGAAGCAGCCCTACAAGCGCAGTGCGCTGCACAGTCTGTTCCCATTACGCGGATTGGGGAGGTGAGAGAGGGAGCAGGGGTTACAATGTTGGATGAGGAAGGTAAGCCGCTCCGTTTTTCTCGCTCCGGGTGGCAGCATTTCTGAGAGAAACACTGCGCCCTATGCGGGAGGTAGTTCTTTTTCATATAAACGATGCCGTTTATGCGGGTGAGGGACGAGCGATTCGGCAAGATTTCTCATACCTGTATCACTTTCCAAAACCCAGCCGAGTTCGACCCATGTATAAGGCAAATTATGCCCCCGGCGCATCAGCTCAACAATCGCGAGGGATGGCAGGAGTGAGCCAAGCATGGTCCCGCGCAATTTGCTCGTAACACCAAGGAGAATCACGCGGGCGGAATGAAACTTATGTGTCGCTAAGCGATAACCGAGGCGCACCCATCCCAGCGGGCTAGGGGCCCCGCCTAAATCCCCTGCAATATCGTAAAGATTCGGCAATACCATAGCCATGGCAACAGGCTCACCATTCTGGTCAATCTGCACATAATGCTCGGGGCGGAGTAACGGCTTGATTTGCTCAATCATGGCCGTCATCTCATAATCCTGCATGGGCACAAAATTATATTTATGTGACCACGCATCATTATAGAGCTTCCGCAGCACTTCCCCTTGGGTGGTGATTTCTTTTTTGGAGAGATTCCGCGTTGTGATGCTGCTTAACCGCCCTTCGCCGAGCTTCAAATTACCGGGGACTTTAAAACGTTCCTCCGTATTATCACCTAGCTCTAAACGATAGCTTAGGAGGTCTTGTGTCTTTTTATAGCCAGCTTGGCGGATGAACTCATCCAAGCCTTTCGGATGCCAAGGAATCGCAATCATAGGGGCAGAGCATTGCCCCTCCACCATGGTGCCAGTCTCCGCATTTCCACTAAGGGTCACAGGGCCGCGGACCTTGGAAATCTGCCGTTTTTGTAGCCATTCCTCTACCTTCTGTAGAAGGGCGGAAACAATGGGGGATTCTGGCAAAGCATCTAACGCACCAAATTGGCCGATCACTTCCTGCCAATGTTCAATGGCTTTGAGATCAACAATAGCAGCGATTCGCCCAACTGGCTTGCCATCACGCCATGCAAGGAAGTATTGAATCTCAGCATGCCGGAAAACAGGAGATTCCTTAGGGTTTAGTAAATGCCTCTGCTCCATATCCAAAGGGGAGACAAAGCCTGTCATTCCTTTGTAGATATGACGCGGAAGTGTGATAAAACGACGCAAATCTCCCCGTGTTACGACGGGACGAACATCGATCTCACCAGATTGAGGGTTTGACGCTTCACATTGCATAGCAATGGCTATACGCGTACATGACCTTTCCCGCTAGAGGGTAAAAAATGAAAGGGCCACTATGTCCAGACCAGAAAAAGAGACAATGACAGTGCGACATCACATTCTTATTACGGGGGCTTCCAGCGGTATTGGGGCAGCTCTAGCAGCCTATTACGCACGTCCCGGCGTGTTGCTGACATTGTGGGGACGCAATGAGGAGCGTCTTGAAAATACGGCGTCCATCGCTCGTAAAAAAGGGGCCGCGGTAGAGACGCTTTGTATCGATTTAACGCAGGCAGACAAAGCTCTAGCGGCTTTAATTAAGGCAGATGATGAATGTCCGGTCGATATTTTGATTCTCTCAGCTGGGATGGCCGATATTCGCCCACATAATGCCCTTGCCGAATCTGCGGAGACAGCTTTGCGGATGTCCATGGTCAATTTTGCCACACCAGTGGCTATGGCTACAGAGATGGCAAATCGTATGGCAGAGCGGCGGCGTGGGCGCATCGCATTGATGGGGTCTGTCGCTTCGTTCCATGACCTCCCCTTAGCAACCGTGTATAGTGGATCTAAGGCAGGGATTGGGCGGTTTAGCACGGCTCTGCGTGCCGCGATGGACCCTTACAACGTGCGCGTTTGCCTGATTGCTCCCGGCTTTATTGATACCCCTATGAGCCAGCGTCTCGATGGTGAGCAAGCCTTCCTTGTGCCTGTCGATAAAGCCGCACGTAAAATTGCACGCAGCATTAATGCGGGGCGGGCTGTTCTCGTATTCCCATGGGTGTTCCAGTTGACGCGCCTGTTGGAGATGCTTCTTCCACGCCCGATTGCGCATCGGATTTTGCGGCGTCTGGATGTGATGCAACACCCAGAGGGATAGTGATTTTTGATCAAACTTGCAGCTCTCAGCGTAGCGTGGGAAAAGGGGGGTATATGCCTTTAGGTGAAATGAAGGACGAGTCCATGAAAGAAATTGTTGCCGTTGATATTGGTGGCACCCACGCACGTTTTGCCATTGCGCAAGTTAAAGAGGGCAAAGTTGTCTCTCTAGGTGAGGCTACAACGCTAAAATGTGCCGAGCATGCTTCGCTTGCATTGGCATGGGAGGCTTTTGAGCGGTCTTTGGGTCGTTCCGCCCCACGGGAGGCCGGTATTGCTGTGGCTTGCCCTATTAACGGCGACATCCTCAAAATGACTAACAATCCATGGATTATCCAGCCAGCTCAATTAGGGGCACGGTTGCATTTAGATGATTTTGTGTTGGTCAATGATTTTGGTGCGATTGGACATGCTGTTGCTCAAGTCGGCCCGGAATATATGAATCATCTCTGTGGCCCCAACACAGACCTGCCGAATACGGGGACGATTACGATTTTAGGCCCCGGCACAGGCCTCGGTGTTGCACTTCTTCTGCGGAGAGAGCAGGGGTATCATGTGATTGAGACAGAAGGCGGGCATATGGATTTCTCTCCGCTTGATGCCATTGATGATCATATTCTCTGCGCCTTGCGGGCACGTTTCCGCCGTGTCTCTGTGGAGCGAATCGTCTCTGGTCCGGGGCTGACAAATCTTTATGAAGTCATCGCGGAATTGCAGGACCGCCCTGTCACTATCAAGGATAATCGTGCCTTGTGGACAACAGCGATGGAAGGGACGGATAATCTCGCTGCGGCTGCGTTAGAGCGTTTCTTCCTTAGTTTGGGGGCTGTGGCTGGGGACTTAGCTCTTGCTCATGGTGCGCATGGTGTTGTGGTTGCTGGGGGCCTTGGGCAAAGATTAGCGAATATTCTGCCTCATTCTGGTTTTGCAGAGCGTTTCTTAGCGAAAGGGCGTTTTGAAACTATGATGAGCGAAATGCCTGTAAAGATTATTACGCATCCTCAGCCGGGCCTCTATGGGGCGGCGGCGGCTTATGCAAGCAAGCTTGCTCATAAAGCCAAAGCTTAGGGCATCTTTTATAGGGTTCTCTCGCTTAGAAGGTGAGGGAACCCTCTCCATAAAGGGGCGTAGAAGGTGAGGTTCACTCCTTTTGTCATGGTGATTCTTGCAGGGCTTGCTGGCTATGCTGGCTTTGTAGCAGGGCATCATAGGCCATCCTTTACGAGGTCACGTCTCCCGCCACCACCTGCTTTGGGCTCGCGAGATGCTGAGCTGGATAAGCAGATATATCTAACAACGCGACAGTTGATAGGATCGGCACGATGGCAACAAGCCGTTGAGGATGCAAAACTGAATGATGAAGGGACTGTTCAAGCTTTTGTAGAGGTTGAACAACTGCATCTCTCCCCGGTGGAGAAAGAAGCCCTCATGCAGCGATTGAGAGTCGTGCAGGCTATGGCACGCCGCGCTATGGGCGGAGAGAAATATATATGGCAACGCCGCCGCCCCTTTATAGATTATGGCGGGCAAAGTTGCGTTATTGATATTCAACGCTTTCTCACAAGTTGGTCCTATCCCTCGGGCCACACGGTACGTGCCTACGCGCTAGCATTGGCTTTATCGAAATTATACCCCGAACATCGATCTGCCTTCCTAGCAAAAGCCCATCAATTTGCAGAAAGTCGCGTGATTTGTGGGATGCACTGGGCGTCCGATATTAAGGCAGGTGAAGCATTTGCAACTCGATTGATGGAGACTGTTGCCCCGTAGCTAGGCGTATGCGTGCACTGGGCATAAAAGCCAGATTTTATTCAGTTTAGAGGCTCCTTTGCAGTGTCATCCTTATTATGAGGGACTGCGAATAAAGTTACCCAATGTTGCTATACAATTCGGGGTTTGGTGAGAGGATTGCTTCTTAATAATCCCTTCTCTATTTCAGTGATTCAGTATAATTATAATGTCAATAATGGATTCATATGGAGCTTAATATGAGAAAGAGCGAAATTGGTTTATTTATTCTCTCAAGTTTCTTACCCCTAAAAGCATATGGATATCCTAAAGTTAAAAAAGCTAATGTGCAGTATAATTCGGGGAGGTCCTTTGAAAGCGACCGAGGAATACCGCAGGATTATAAGAAAGTATTTGAACGGGAGCAAAAAGCAGCGGAGCAAGGAGATGCTAAGGCTCAGTATAATTTGGGAGTTTCTTACGAAAACGGTGAAGGGGTTCCGCAGGATTATAAGAAAGCCATTGAATGGTACCAGAAAGCAGCGGAGCAAGGAGATGTTAAGGCTCAGTATAATATGGGAATTTCTTACAAAAACGGCGAAGGAGTTCCGCAGGATTATAAGAAAGCTGTTGAGTGTTTCCAAAAGGCAGCGGAACAAGGGTTGGCTGAAGCTCAGTATAATTTGGGAATTTCTTACAAAAACGGCGAAGGAGTTCCGCAGGATTATAAGAAAGCCATTGAATGGTACCAGAAAGCAGCAGAGCAAGGGTTGGCTGACGCTCAGTATAATTTAGGAATTTCTTATGAT
>NZ_JANIDX010000008.1:0-86197 GCF_026385485.1 Bombella pollinis | reverse complement strand
GAGAGCGGTAAAGCCGAGCCTCTAGGCGCAGTCATCCTCGCTCGCGCGACTGAAAATACGGTAAGTACGCCTCTCTCCAGCCGGCCGTGGCGGATGACAGTTGTGGTGCCGCTGGCTTTCTCTTTATTAACCCAACCGCGCCTCGCTCTGGATGGCAATAGCCCTATTACTCTGCGTTGGCAATCTTGTGTGTCTATAGGCTGTATGGCCTCGCTGGATCTGACTACAGCACAGGCTGCGGAGTTCAGAACAGGTAAAAACGGGCATATTATGGTGGATAAGGTAGTGGGTGGTACGTTGACCATCAATTTCGTCATGGATGGCGCCGTTGCCGCATTGGACCAGCTTGAAAGCTGGATCCATCAATCCCCGTTTCGCCGTTAAGACATCGGGGAGCAGGGAGAGGGTTAGCCTCGTCTGGTCGCTTTGAGGTGGCCGGTCCCGTTTGTAATGATGAATCATGATTGTGGCAAATTACAGGGCCTGTGGGTCGCTATAAAGCGATGGGTGCTGCCTGCGAGAGAGGACCGAAAAGGGCGGGTATGTCTTTTCCTCTGGGGCATCCTCCTGGCTGTGTTATTGTCTAGTTTGACGGAGCCTGGGCGGGCAGAACCTTCAACACCGCCTGTGCTACCTGGCTTACCTGCTGGGCCGGGTTCGGCTCAGGATCAGTTTCAGCGGTTTCGTCAGCATCAGCAGCAGCTAGATTCCCTGCCTCCTCCTACGGCTAATGTGCAGATAGCCCCACAGCCAACGCCGCAAGATGCGTCCCCGGCCTGCATGGTCATTCATAAGATAAATATAAATGGAGCTCAGCATCTCCCTGCTGGAGAGCTTAAACATATCGCCACTGAGTATGAGGGGCGATGCCTTGCGGTAAAAGACCTCAATGCCCTGCTAAATCAGTTGAATGCGGCCTATGTAAAGCATGGCTACATCACCTCTCGCGCTTATCTGCCGGAGCAGACATTAAGCAGCGGTACGCTTACCGTCACGGTGGTGGAGGGGCAGCTTGAGGGGGTGGATATACAGGGTCGGGCACGGCGGTTAGTTGATGTCATGGCCTTCCCTGGGCTGAAGGGCCATATTCTCAATCTGCGCGACCTTGAGGAAGGTGTGGAGCAGATGAACCGCCTGCCCCATTTTGGCGCACAGATGAAGATTAGCCCCGGTACGAAGCCCGGTACGTCCCGCGTGACGGTCAATGCGCCGGAGCAGAACATCCTGCATGGTCAGCTCTGGGCGGATAATAACGGCCAGAAGGCGACAGGCCGAGTGGTTGGTCATGCGCTGCTGAGTGCGGAGAACCCGCTGGGTTTGTTAGATATGTGGTCGGTAGAATATGACCATTCTCTACGCGGGCCGGATCATGGGGCACGAGGTACGTCCTTCCTCTCAGCGAATGGGTCAATTCCCTTTGGATATTGGACATTTTTTGGTTCGTGGTGGCAGTCGCAGGATGCTTATCCACTTTTAGCGGGAACGGATATTTATCACCTTACTGGCTCAAGAATGGACTGGCAGCTAGGGCTTTCTCGTACGCTATGGCGGAATAATACGGGCGTGACTACCGCGCAGGTTTCTTTTGAGCGCAAAAGCTTCGGTTCGCAGGTAGATCATACCAATGTTTGGAGCCAGAGCGGGCGGCAAGCTTACGTAAATGCCAATATTAGTGAATCTCTCCATATCTGGGGGAGTAGCTGGTATATTACAGGCGGGGTGAAGATTGGCATAGACGGGGCGGGGAGTTGGAATTACTACGCCCATCCCGCCTGGAATGAGCCACATCGTGCCTATGTAAAGCCCATGCTGGATATTGATGGTTATGTGCCTTTTGCTGCGCGCTGGCTCTGGCATACCACCATGCATGGGGAGGTTAGCTCTCATGATCAGAACCCGACCAATGAGTTGCAAGTAGGCGGCCCATATACGGTACGCGGTTTTCTGGAGCAGGCGTTTGTCGGCAATAATGGCGGGTACATGCGTAATGACCTCTCCTTCTCACCGGAGACGGATACGCTGAGATGTGGCCCTTACACTGGGTTTTGTCGCGCTTTCTTCAAAGGAGTGCAGTTTTACGGCGCGCTGGATTTTGGCGTGGTGCGCGCCGGTTTTGCCTCGCGTGCGACCCCAGCGGTGTTGAAAGGCGGCGAGATGGCGGGGGTAGGGCTTGGCATCCGTAAGGCAAGCGGGGTGCTCTTTTGGGATGTGATGCTGACCCATGCCATCGCCCGTGGTCCGCTCCCTGCTGAGGGGCTGATTACCTTCTTCAGTGCTGGGATACGGATGTGAGTGAGATGATAGAGAATCAAAAGGTACATGATGACATGGTAGGGCCTTCCCTGTTCCAGCGGATTGTGAATCTCTTTTGTGCTTCTGTGCTGCTCATGGCCTCAACGGCCACACAGGCATTAGCCCAGCAAGCCCCACCGCAGATTGTGGTGGACCCGGCTGGCCATGGTCCCCATCCCGTGCTGGATAAGACCCAAAACGGACTTGACCAGATCAATATCATCCAGCCCAACGGGGCGGGTGTGTCTCATAATATGTTCCGTGCCTATGGGGTGCCTCAGCGTGGTGTAATCCTTAATAATGCTACTCATGATACTCAAACGAAGATAGGCGGTGTGGTGTTGGGTAATACCCAACTGCATGGCCATGCGGCGGGGCTGATCCTTAATGAGGTGACAGGCCCACTGCCCAGCCAGATATTGGGTTATACCGAGGTGGCAGGGAAGCAGGCTGCGGTGGTGATTGCTAACCCGAACGGGCTAACCTGCAATGGCTGTGGCTTTATCAATACGTCTCGTGTCACGTTGGCTACGGGTCATCCAGAGCTGAATAGTCAGGGCGGGTTACAGGCTTTTACCATTGCGGGCGGTACGGTGCATTTCGGGGCGCAGGGGGCTGATTTTGCCACTGTGCCAGTGTTAGACATCTTATCGCGGCGCGTGAAGATTGACGGGCAGGTTAATGCACAGCGGGCTAACCTTGTGCTGGGGCGTAATCATGTAGCTTATGGCAGCAATGCTGTTACACCCTTGGCGGATGATGGGCGCAAAAAGCCGGAATTAGCTGTTGATACTGCTGCGTTAGGCGGGTTGTACGCCAATAGCATCTATATGATCGTTAATGAGGCCGGGGCTGGTGTACGGGTGGATGGCACCATGGCCGCTAATGCCGGTGATATGCATTTGGATGGGCGGGGTAATCTTGTTCTTAATGGCACTATGGCGGCTTCTGGGAATGTGGTGGCGCATCAGACAGGGCCTATCCAGCTTGGCGCACAAGGGCACGTTTATGCCGGGGAGCAGGCGGAGATTCATAGCCAAGATGGGCTAGAGAATGCCGGTCACATTGCTACACAGAACGGTACGTTGAGCCTGCATACAGAGGGCGTGCTGAATAATAAGGGCATTATTTATAGTCAGAATGGGGCGGCCCATCTTCATGGGCATGACATTACCAATAGCGGGCAAATCATTACCGGACAGGATGCTTTGCATCTAGAGGCTGAGCAGCTCACGAATAAAGGCGGGTTGATTTACGGTAATGGAGGGGTTGAGGCGGTTATAGGTCGGCAGATTGATAACCGACAGGGTGTGATACAGGCAAATGCGGGAGACCTGCATTTAGCCACAGCTCAGCTTCTGAATGACGGGGGCGGGTTGGTGGCACTCTCCCCCACTCATGGGTTGGTGATTGACCGGGGAGGTGATGGTACTCCCTCTGCCTCTGCACGCGACAGCCTGACAGATTTTCAGAATGGCCAAGGGCTTGTGGAGAGTGCGGGGGACCTTCGCCTTGCTGTTACGGGGTTGAACGGCTTGGATCAGCTCATAGCGGGACGGGACCTTACTGTTACGACTGCTTCTTTGGTTGGGCGTGAGGTTTTGCAGGCTGGGCGTAATGTGGATGTCAGCTTGCCGGGGGCTTATAGCATCGCTCAGGGAGGGGGGATTCTCGCGGGGGGAGGTATTCAGCTCACGGCGGGTAGCGTGAGCAATGACGGCGCGCTTTCCGCTCAGGGAGGGGCACTGTCTGTTACGAGTGGGGGAGACCTGCGCAATACGGGGGTGATGGAAGGGGCCAGCGGGGTACGGTTGACCCTACCGGGCACCTTGACGAATAGCGAGGGGGCCATCCTTGCTGATAATGGTAGTATTGCCCTTAGTGGGCCGAATGGTCGGGCTATGGCAGGGCTTTACAATCAATCCGGCCAGATTACCGCCTCTGGGGCTACGAGTGACCTTGTTATTTTGGCGGATCAGCTGAGCAATACTATCCTTAAAGGCACGCAGGTTGCACAATCCCGCCATACCTTCTGGAGCCAGGGCCGGGGTGATGGGGATGCGGATATTGCTGTCCCTCAGGGTCTGTTGAACGCCCAAGGGACACAGGGGACGGGTTATGTGCGGTTGTTGGTTTCGCATAAACATCCCCGTGGGCGTCGTGGGGCTGCCCATGCCTATGAGGAAGAAACCCATACGAGTGCCAAGAGTGCCGAGCCTCTGCTCTCAGCGGGGCAGGACCTATTAATTACCAGTGCAGGCGGCATCCTTAATGATGGGGGTCATCTAGCGGCTGGGCGTGATGTTGCTCTTAGTGGTGGGGCTCTCAATAATATTGGCTATCAGAACGAGCGGCGGTTTTTCCTTTCTTGTGATGACCATGCAGGTTGTAGCTGGGATAGTAGCCATGCCGACCCAGCTTTTACCGGCTCTACCCCCGGTGGCAAGAAAGGTTACCGGCCGCCGGCGCAGCAATGGGGGCCGACAGTCCAACTTCCCGGCGTGCAGGGCAGTATTACGGCAGGCCGTACTATAACGGGAGATTTCACTGGGGCGATTAATAACAGCACAAAGATTGCCCATGCTACGGCCCCTCTCTCTGGCCATAGTGCCGTGTCATTACCTGGCCTGCAAAGTGATAAGCTGACCCCGGTTCGTCCCGCTGATGCCGCAAAAGCCCATAACCTTACCTCTCTCCCGGGTTTTAATAGTGGCGATAGACCTACCCAAACCTTGCCTTCCGCAGGGATTAGCGGGGTGTTGGATAGTCTTTCTGCTGGGCATACGCTTTTTGTGCCTAATCGTTCTCCTTCTGTGCATTATCTTTTGGAGACGAACCCTCGTTACGCAAGCTTTGCGGGCCTTCATAGCTCGGATTATCTGTTGGGGCGTCTTGGTCATTCCATGGGGGATTATCGTTTCCTCGGGGATGGTGGGTTTGATGCCCGTTATATCCAGCAGCAGATTGTCTCGGCTACGGGGCAGGTCTTTTTGGGCGGTACGTACCAGACAGCCGACCAACAGATGCACAGTTTGTTGGATAATGCGGCCAATCAGGCCAAGGAGCTTGGTTTAACCTTCGGTGTGGCCTTAACCCCGGAGCAACAGGAGAAGCTGACACATAGCATCGTCTGGTATGTGCCTGTTAATGTAGATGGCCAGATGGTGTTGGCCCCTAAACTCTATCTCGCCCCCGGGGAGGAGCAGCTTGTTTCTGGTGGGGTGATAGCCGCTAAGACGATTACGCTTTCGGCAAATGAGGTGACCAATAGTGGGCTGATTACCGCTCAAGATGGGTTGGGTATTACCGCGATAGCAGGTGATTTAGCCAATCTGGGGGGCAGTATTAGCGGTAATGATGTGGCCTTGGCTGCCCTGCATGGCAATCTGCGCAATGAGAGCGTGCTAAACCAGCAGCGCATTGTAGGCGGCATGCAGGATGAGATGGTCCAGCAAGGCAGTATCCTCGCCCGTGGTAAGGCGCAGTTGCAGGCGGGGCAGGACATCACCTTCAAGGCGGGTAGCTTGAGTGCCGGAAGTGATGCCAGCCTTGTAGCGGGGCGTGATGTTACGCTGGATAGTCTGGCCGCTCGCGGGTCAGGTGGGGTGAGGAGACATCATTTCACGCAGACGGGCAGCTTTGTGAAGAATTATGGCTCCAGCGTGATGGGCAACGGGACGGTGGAGGTGACAGCCTTGGGGGGGAACCTTACCTTGGCAGGCTCTGGCGTTATGGCCGACAAGAATGCGCTTCTGCAAGCGAAGGATAATCTAGCCCTCAATGCTGTAACGGATGAGCAGCATAGCTATAGCCAGAGCGTCAGCCATAGCTTGTTCCGTAAAAAGACTATCGTCCAGAGTTCTGACAGTACGAATGAGGTTGGTAGCCTTGTCGTAGCGAATGATAATGCTGTGCTGAAATCTGGTGCGGATATGGCCATCAAGGGTACGGTGAGCGGCAGTCAGAATGCAGCACTAACCGCCGGTGGTGCACTGAGCATTGATGCACTGAAGGATACGGCAGCATCTTATTTTGATCGTAAGAAGTCTGGCCTTAGCCTGTCTCTAGGCAAGGATGGGAAAACATCAGCCGGATATGGAAAGTCTCACCTCACGATAACAGGGGAGGGTGCGGATTGGACTTCCAGTATCCTTTCGGCAGGACAGGGTGATCTGGCGATTACGGCGGGAAAAGCCGTGAATGTAACGACATCATCGCTTAGTGCTGGGCGTGATCTCTCAGTGGATGGAGCATCAGTTAGTTTTCATAATCATACCCAGGATTCCAGGAACACACGGAATAATAAGACCTTTTTTGTTGGCGGCTCTTTTGGTGTGGCGGAGGATTCCCTGCTTGGGCAGGCCTTGCAGGCGGCTTTGTCGGCCAGTCAGACCAAGGGCAAAGGAAGTGGCATGCTTACGACGCTTAATGCCATGGAAGGTGCTTATGGTGTTGGTAGTGGGATTGCTAAAGCACTGAGTGAAAGGGCCTTGGCCCCGGCAGGTAGTCTGTATAACGGTGTTGGCAAGGGGGGAAGCCCGATGGGTACGAACCTTGCTGGGGTTAAGGCTTCTGTTGGTTTTAATAGTAGTAAGGATTATTCGGAGCAAAATAGCCATACGGTTGAGGGGGCAAGTGCGACAGCAGGGCGTCAGCTGAGTATGGTGGCACGTGGGGGTGAGAGAGAGGCGCCGGATAATGGTATTATTCATCTGACTGGTGCACAGCTGAAAGGGCAGGATATTTCCCTTGAGGCACAGAAGGACATAGTGCTTGATGCGGGCTGGAGCAGCAGTGATTCTTATAGTCGTTACAAGAGTACTTCTGCTTCGGTTGGTGTGGAGGCGAGTGTAGGAGCGACAAATGTTGGCTTCAGTGCTCAGGCATCTTTTCAGACACAGAAACAAGTTCAGGAATCGCATGAACGGCAGGCTGAGGATACGGTAATTTCTGCCACGCATGGGGTGCGTCTTCATGCTGGGGACTTGCTTGCATTAAATGGTGCGGAAGTAATAGCGCAGCGGATTGATACGCAAAGTCGGGCGCTAAATATCACAAGCCCACAGAATGTGTTTGATTTTCAAAGTCATAGCATGCAGGCGGGAGCGCATGTTTCTGTACCAATTATGTCACCTGGTGAGTTCGGATTGGGAGGAAGTTTTGAGAAGCAAAACACAAAAGATCATTTTGCTTCCACCGGGAAGACGCTTTCTGGGTTTTATGCGGGTAATCAGGGTATTGGTGTTGATGTTGCGGGTGATACGAGCCTGACAGCCGGTGTGATTTCTAGCACGGCGGATAAGAGCAAGAATTATCTGAATACCAAGAGCCTGACGGCGGGAAGTGTCAAAAATGTTTCTGCTTGGAAGAGTAGGAGTACTGGTGCCAGCCTAGATATTGGCAGCGACATGCTAAGCAGCGTGGGCGGCGTGCTGGGGACTATTGGGCTGAATGGCGTTGCCAATAGTGCGGGCATGATAGGTAGTAGCCGGACACATGATGAGAGCAGCGAGAGCCAGTCTGCTATTAGTGGCAATATTACCATCAATGCCCAGAGCCAGAATGGGCGCTATAGCCGTGATGTGGATCATGCCAATAAGGCCCTAGCCAATAAGTTTGATGCGCAGAAACTCCAAAACCAACTACAGGCCAGCCAGCTAGGGACGCAGCTTGTGGGACAAGTTGTGGGCAGTGTGGCTGATGCGCTGGGGACGAAGCGAGATAGTTTCGGTCATGTTGTTAAGGCAGGCGTACCAGGTTTTGATGATGGCAAACTAAGTGATAACTGGGCCCGTATTATCCTAGAAGGAGGGGCAAATGCGGCAGTTGCCGCCTTGACGGGCGGGAACCCCACCGTTGCCGGAGCAGCGACCGTTGCAGGAAAGGTTGCGTCTATTTCGGCAGCTCCTGCAATTGGTAGGTTAAGTGCTTCGATATTTAAGGATGATAGAGCTGCTATTACTTTTGGCAATGCGCTTGATAATGTTCTGGCGGGTGCAAGTGGCGCCGCTGTGGGAGCGGCTATTGGCGGGCATCAGGGGGCGTGGAATGGAGCTGTTACGGCTTCAATCATACAGCAATATAATGATGCTGTATCAGATAAGATTAATGAAGCCGTTGCGAGAAAGCGTATTTCTGATAGTGAAGCGGCTCTTTACAAAAATCATGCTGCAATGGTCCGTGCGGCAGCAGCTTACATGCATGCTTTTCCTGAGGGTGATTCATCGCAAGGATTTTGGAATGCTGATGGTTCTGTGAATATGAAAAACAATGCCGATAAAGATTATCATCTTCCTACTGAGGATGAATTAAGGAAGGAAGGAATTGATGGTTATGAAGGATTGAGAAAGTTACTATATCATCCCATCGACCCCATGAATGGGAAGCCGACTGATCTTGTTGGGGCATTGTATATACCTAATGATATAAAAGACAAAGCCACGCCAGTATCAGTTGTTTATCAGGGGACTGACCCGTTTAATCCTAGACAATTACAAGAAGATTTCTTCCAAAATATAGGGTTTGATGGTTCGGGATTTGGCGGGAAATATTCTTTAACTGAATATCGTGTGGCACAGGATATTGCGATAAAGTTATCTAATACGACATGGGCAAAGAATGGTCATATGATGTTTAATGGAAATTCATTGGGAGGTGGTTTAGCGATAGTTTCTTCTAGAGTGACGGGGATTCCTGCTTATGTTACAAACTCTGCATCCGTGAATGATTATACCTATGTGTATAAAAATGGGGATAGTTCTATAAATGCTGTCTATGTTAAGGGAGAATTTTTACATATGTTGCAAACTGTCTCTTTTTATGTAACTGTGTTTGGCCATCCTCCCGTAAGTGGTGGAAGTTCTATGATTACTCCACCACTTGAGGATAATGTAATGAGAGGAGTGAGGGTTGATTATATTGATCCAGCTAAATCTGATAAAAATATAAGACCGAGGTTTTTCAAATTACATTATGCGTCTGCAGCTTATCGAGCTGTTGTTGAGAGGTTGAATAAAGATTTGGAGAAGATAAAATGATCAATAGGATGATTTATGTTATAGAATTATTATACTTTTTTTATTTTTCTCTTTCATTATTTTTGAGAGAGTACGATTTTTTTATGGTTAAGTCATTCACTATTTTTTGTTTGTTATTGTGTTTTGTATATAAATCAGAGGGAGAGGAGTATTTTTTTTCAACTATTAATTTACTTCTCTTTATCTCTTTCTATTTATTTGATTATGTAAAAGTGATTTTTAGATATGGCCTTACATTCCCAATTAGTTTGATGGTGTTGGGGGCGACTGCAGATGGAGGAGGTTTTTCTGAGAAGAAATTAGAGGATGTCACTGATATTGCAGAAATATTCTTTGTAATAATCTATGTATATATATTTTTCTTTTTAAGAAAAAATAGAAAATATATAAGTAAAAGTAAAGTTATTGAATATATTATAATGATAATTGATTATGTGTTCTTAGCATACCCTAAACATATTAGATGGTTTTAATATAAGTATCGTATTGAGTATGGAGATTATTATCTAGAGTCCTGATAATATGAGAAGAAAATGTTTGTCTTAGACGTTATATCATTGCGGCATTAGTATGGATTGACCTAGCATAGGATAATATGATGACGTATATTATATCGGCTAAATCCGTATGCTACCAAGAGTTTTTACATTACATTATGCGTCTTATGAGAAAGATATTATATTTATGTATGGAGATAGATTATATATAGTTTTTCAACTATATTGATTTGGATAAATTATTATAGTGTTTAATAAATAAGAGGAAAAAAAGTTTCATCATCCGAGTTGCTGCTTTAAAAGTGTTGCCAATAGTGCGGGCATGATAGGTAGTAGCCGGACACATGATGAGAGCAGCGAGAGCCAGTCTGCTATTAGTGGCAATATTACCATCAATGCCCAGAGCCAGAGTGGGCGCTATAGCCGTGATGTGGAGCATGCCAATAAGGCTCTAGCCAATAAGTTTGATGCGCAGAAACTCCAAAACCAACTACAGGCCAGCCAGCTAGGGACGCAGCTTGTGGGACAAGTTGTGGGCAGTGTGTTTGAGGGCATTGATGATGCCCGTGCCGCAGTGCATCGGAGAGATGGAGATAAGTCAGCAGAGCATACAGGGCTTTTCTCTACGGAGGATATTGCCCGTAGCCTAATTGAGGCAGGCGGTGTCGCAGGGATTGCAGCATTAACGGGCAGTCATGTTGGGGCGGCGGGGCTTGGCACCTTAGTAGGCAAGCTATCTGCTATGGGGATGCGTCCTTTGGCGGAGGCCGCGGCTTCTGATTTAGTCGGTAGGAGCGGGGTGCTGCATGATAGTCTTGCCCATTTGATGGAGAGTGCGGCGGCCTCGGCTGGTGGAGCGGTTGGAGGGTTAGTGGCTGGTGGAGGCAGAGCCTCTGTCAATGCGCTTAACGGAGCTGCTGCAGCGAGTGCGATTGAGCAATATAACGATCAGGCTCATGAGAAAAAAAGAGAGGAAGAGGAAAAAAGGCGGGAGGAGCAGGAGAGAGGGGTTGAGGCACATGGTGTAGAGAATATACATGTCACAGCTCCGCGGCGTCATAAGCTAATGAGTGAGGACGAATATCATGTTGCCTCTGCCGTTCTTGGGGGGATTGGTCTGTTGCCGATTCCGGGTCTGGGTGAGGCTACTGCCATTCTCGCTGTTGGGCTTGATGTGGTAACTGGCCATTATTCGAATATACTTCCCGACGCTCTAGGTGTTGTTCCAGTCTTGCATGAGGTAAAAAGCGCAAAGAAAGCAGTAGAATTTGGAGTAATTTTTGGGGAAAAAGTTGCGTCCAAAGTTGAGCGTTTTTTAGGATTAGGGCGTGAAGAGCCTGCCTTGGGGTATGCAGGTCAGACTTTGTCTGAGGTGCGTGGTGCAGAGGAGGGTAATAAAGAGTCTGTTGTTTACAGCATGCGACAGGACAGAGAGTCGAATGCGGAAGCAGGTGGAATAGGAAGGACGAGAGGTGGAGGTAGTGAAAGAGAGACAGATAGTGTTCATAATATTGAAGAATTAATGAGGCGTCCTGGATTTGGAGAAACGTTGAAAAAGAATTCCACGAAAACGGGCAGACAGTATAAGGGTTCTAATATTTATAGGGCTGATAAAAACATTAAAGATGAGAGAGGGGTTAAGATTCTAAACAAAGGCGATCATTTTTATCTTGATTCCCTTCATCATGATCATTTAGAAGTTTTTTCGAAGAAAGGAGATTTAGAAAATGTTCTTAATCTAGATGGAAGTGTGAATGAAGATAAGATAAAAAAATTGGTGATGCTGGAAGAAAGTTAAGAAAATGATGCGTAAATTGGTTAAATATGTAATTTGTAGAGCAAGGGATAAAGATATTTCTGAGGGGCTCATGGATTCTTTCTCCTCTTTTGGGGATGAGATGAAGCAATCTATTACTCTTTTTAGGGAACTTAATAAAATAAGTGATTGGTATGCTGTAGATAATTTGGTTTCTCCAGTAGTTAAATTTTATTCTAGTCTAGCAAGGGTAATGAATTTCTATGGGTTGCTTTATGATGCTATTCAGGATGTGTTAGATATTCATGAAAATGACTCTTCATCCTATGAGGTAAATTTTGGTGAATTGTATAAAAATATTTTATTTGAAGACAATAAAAACCTTGACATCATCTGTTTTCAAAAGGAATTGGAGATTTTTTATGGCAAACTTTCTTCATGCAGGAATAGTTCATTTTTGAAGAATTTTATCTTTTTAGAGGATGAGTTTACATCTTTTTACAAGAAAGAAAAAGATCTTCAGATGGCAATTAATGTATTTTTTTCAGAAAAAGCAAAGCATAGTGAATTTTATGACGTTCCCTTTTTGTTAAATATTAATTTTTTCCTCATTAGGGTAAGTGATTTTTTGTCTGCATGTCGGATTTCCGTATGCTCTTTAGTAGAATATATGTAATTCATCGATTATGTTATTGGCCATCTAAGTTTTTTCAATATTATTGACACGTTTAAATCTGAACGTAGGTGTGGTGTTGGTATTGGCGTATCTTCGGGAGCTTTTAATGTTGTGGAATAGACGTTGAAATAAATATAAAATCAAAGCAATGTTATTGGCGACTTCGGCCGGTGTGGGGGGTGGCTCCTTTTGTTAAGGTGTTTAACGGAGTTGCTGCCGTGAATGTAAATAAGCTTCAAAGAGCTGCTTTGGGGAGGAGAAGGTTAGGGAAATGATGTATAAATTCGTTAGACATATAATCTTTAGAGCAAGGAATAAAGATAGTTCTGGTAAGCTTATGGATTCTTTCCTTTTGTTTGAGGAGCATATTAAGGAATCCGTTGACCTTCTCCAGAAGATTAATAATATTAATGATTGGTCTGCTACAGATGATTTAGGTTTGTTATTGGATAAATTTGGCTATAGTTTATCAAGAGTAATAAATTTCTATGAGGTGCTTCATGAATCCCTTCAATATTTGTTTCATATTCATCTAAATGACTCTGTACCCTATAAAGTGAACTTCAGTGAATTGTATAAAAATATTTTATTTGAAGATAATAAGAATCTTGACGTTATTTGTTTTCAGAAGGAGTTGGAGCTTTTTTATGGTAAACTTTCTTCATGCAGAAATAGTTTGTTTTTGAAGGATTTTATTTTTTTGGAGAGTTATTTTACATCTTTTTACAAAAAAGAAAAGGATCTTCAGATGGCAATTAATGTATTATTTTCAGAAAAAGCAAAGCATAGTGATTTTTATGATGTCCCTTTTTTGTATAATATTAATTATTTTCTTTTGAGGTTAGAAGATTTTCTGTCTTCATGTCAGATTTCCATATGCTCTTTACGAAGATATATGTAAGTCATCAATTATTTTATTAGACAATGGGCGATGTCTAGGTTCTGGTTCATCGTGAAAATGGGGATAAGTTGGCACAGTAGTAGCCCTTTAATAGCAAAGGCACTTTTCCTGATGATGGCGCGTTTTTAAGCCAACGTCGTATTAAGTATTGAGAATGTTGTGATAGGGTGTGAAGAGGCTATTTTTGGTGCATAAGCATCTTTTCATCAAGTAAGGGATTTTTAGTATAAGGATATGTTCTGATGTATTCGTATGACTATGTTCTCAATTCCACTGAGTTTAACGAGTTGGGCACGAAGGAGATGAGGGCGTTTAAAGAATGGTTTTTATCCTCGCTAGTGGCTTTATGAGGTGTCTCTGTCGAAAGGTTGAAGGGGAAAATCATCAAAATTAGGTGCGGGATTATCTGACGAAGGGGAAGGTATATGCATTAATATAGGTGTCTATATGGCGATGGTATTTTGGCATCAAAACGAAGCTTTTACTTGGCATTTTTATTTAAAACGGAAGAAAAGTTTTGATTATGGACAACCTACAATAGCTCTATTTGGACTAAATTATATGAATACGCTAAGAGTTTCTGCCGTTTCCTTTTTAAGAGTTATTAAAAAAGAAGGAGAAGAAAGTCTATATGGTATAGGTCTGGAGGGGGGGGCTGCAAATATTTTATGAGCTTTATGGGTGAGAGTTCTGTAGGATTAGAGGCAGATAAGCTTACACTAGGGAAAAGGATGTATAAGAGATGATTTCATTTAAAAAGATTGCATATACTAATGTTTTTATTTTATTGTTCAATCTACTAATTGAGATTTTTTATAGAAATCTGTTTTTTACAGCACTTTATATCTCTATAGAAATAGTAATTTTGTTTATCTTTTTTCGGAGGGTAGGGTTATATTTTCCAGAGCGTAAGGTTTATAAATATGGGAGAAGGTTAATTTTATTAATATACATATTACATTTGTTTATGCTTTTCTTTTTTAAAGTAGGGTCTACGCTTATATTATCTTTGATGATACCAATATTGCCTATTCTTATGTCGGTGAGTGCATTTGATATAATAGCTTGGACTTATCAAAAAGGTTTTTCTTATATAGCGAAAGATGTAACACGAGCAATCTTTTGTCCTATTGTTAATATATATATGTATGCATTATTTTTTAGGTGTTTAAAATCTTATTGGAAAGATGATTATAATTGCATTAGCAATCATGATAGAAAATATATAAATATTTATTTGTTAACTATTTTTATGCAATGCTTTATAATTCCAGTGTGCGTTGCAGTATTGATGCAGCATTATTAGTATGGATTTGGGATATTATTGGGTATAATAGACCGAGAAATGTAGAAGATTAGCTCAATAAAAAGGCGCATCCGGGTGGATGCGCCTTTGTGTATCACAGCAATTCTAATTACTTAGACCAGCGTAACAGTTGTTTTGATGTTGCCTTTGGTGGCGTTGGCGTAGGGGCAGACGAACTCGGTTTTCTTCAGCAGCTCAACCGCTTTGGAGCGATCCATGCCGGGGATGGAGGCCTCGATAGCGACCTCAAGACCGAAACCGCCATCGCCACGGGGGCCGATGCCAACGGTGGCTTGCACATGGGTATCGGCTGGGATGTCGATTTTCTCCTCACCAGCGACGAACTTCATAGCACCGAGGAAGCAAGCTGCGTAGCCAGCGGCAAAAAGCTGCTCTGGGTTGTTTCCCTTGCCATCGCCGCCCATTTCTTTGGGGACGCCAAGCTTGACGTGGAAGCTCTTATCGGTTGTTTCGGCAGAGCCATCACGGCCACCGGTAGCGCGGGCTGTGGTTTTGTAAACGACATTAACGGACATCAACATAGCTCCCGGCCCGACCGGTTGCGGGCCTTCTAGGGTTGTCTGACAAGGCCTAGCTCGTAGCAACGAGTATGCCTTCCCCCCAGAGATGGGCCTTTTTGAGAGCAAGACAATGGGGGAAGAGGAAAATAATAGGGGCTAAGAGCCATAAGGCCCGTCAGTGAGGTTGGGCGAGGAGACGGGGAGGTCTGCGAGGATGGCGATGTTGCTTTGGCAGCTGAGGACGGCGGCCTTCTCTGCAGGGGTAAGGCGGGCGAGGGCGATTTCGAGCGTTGGGCTTTCCTGCAATTTGAGGGAACCAGTGAGCAAGGGAACAGAGATAGGCTCCCCAGCTTTACGCGGTGGGGGTAGCGTGGCGAGGTGGGCGTGCCGTAGGGCTGTATTGCTCCGCAGAGCGTGAAAGGCCTCTAAAATAACAGGGTGAGGGTGGTTGCGCTCTTCAGCGGCGCGTTGGAGGATGGGCGGAGGGGTTGTTTCTTCTGGGATGAGGAGTAATCCGGCTTTGCGGGCCCATGTCCCCCAAAAGCGACTACCGGTTAGCCCGACAAGAGGAATAGCAATGAGCAGGCCAACCAAGACCGGGAGCATCCAAAGGAAAAGTGCGAGAGAGACCGACCAAGCGGCCGCACTGAGGATGAGGCCAAAGAGGCTATAGAGCCAATATTTACGAATTGTATCGCCCCAAGGCAGGCTACCATCATCACGATTTTGGGCAGACCAGCCAGAATCGCGGCCTAAGAGAATGGAGAGAATGGCCGAGGTTTGGATGAGCATAGCGATGGGGGCAATGAGCGCACCAAGAAGGGTCTCCAAAATAATGGAGATAGAAAGGCGTATGACCCCGCCCGCTTGTTGACGTTCTTGCTTATCAAAGCAAATAGCGAGGAAGGCGAGGGCCTTGGGGGCGAGCAGCACAACCATGGTTTGGATGAAAACCAGCCGCGCCAGGATGGGGTCCACATGGGGCCAATGTGGGTAGAGGCTGCGTTGGGTGCTGAAATATTCGGGGTGGTAGAAATGCGCTTGTAAAGCAATCAAAATCCCAAAAAGGAGAAAGAGCAGCCAAAGCGGGGACATGATGTAAGAGCCTATCCCTACCAACATGTGCGAGCGGCTGACCCAGTGCATACCCTTTGTAAAAAGGATGCGCGCATGTTGGAGATTGCCTTGGCACCAACGGCGGTCCCGCACGGCGATGTCGGTAAGGGAGGGGGGGCTTTCCTCATAAGACCCCATAAGGCCGGGGACCATATGGATGGCCCAGCCGCCACGGCGCATCAAAGCGGCCTCGATGAAGTCGTGACTAAGGATGTGCCCACCAAAGGGGGGCTTGCCGCGCAGATGGGGGAGGCCAGCTTGCTCGGCAAAGGCTTGAGTGCGGATAATGGCGTTATGGCCCCAATAATTGCCCTCTGAGCCATGCCACCAGGCAATGCCCTGAGCAATGAGCGGACCATAAACGCGCCCGGCGAATTGTTGTAGGCGGGCAAAAAGGGTCTGCCCTCCCACAATGACGGGGAGACTTTGGATGAGCCCGACTTGCTCATGCTGCTCCATTGCAGCAGCCATACGGACAATGAGACTGCCATCCATGAGGCTATCAGCATCAAGGGTGAGCATAGCTGGGTAAGCCCCACCAAAGCGTGTGACCCAGTCCGCAATGTTGCCGGCTTTGCGGTCCGTATTTTTAAAGCGGCGGCGATAGAAAAGATGCTGGCGTGCGTAAGCGTGTTGGTGGAGGTCCAGCACGGCTTGTTCTTCTTGCACCCAAATATCAGGGTTGGTCGTATCGGAGAGGATAAAGATGTCGAAATGCTCGCCACGGCCTGTCTCTTGCAAGCTTTTCAGCATAGCGCGGAGATTGAGCATCACGCGTTGAGGTGGCTCGTTATAAGTGGGGAGCAAGATGGCGGTGCGGCTTTTTAGCTCCGGCAGGGGGCCGGTGCGGCGGATGCCAAGGCCTAGCCCACCATGGCGCAGCATGGACCAGAACCCGCCTAAGGCTGATGCGCAGGAGAGGGAGATCCAAAAGCTGAGGATGGTAAATAGCCCTAGCATCACCATCCCGAGGAGGCTTGTGCCGAGTGAGTTAAAAACGGCATTGATTTTGACAACACTATAGGCTGTCAGCGCAAAGGCCATCCCAAACACAAAGAGGCGGCGTAGCCAGAGGAGGGTGGGTGTGGTCGGTAGCCGCCAGAAGGCCCGCCCATGTCGCTCCGGTGCTTTATGGAGGGATTGCACCGGCATGGACAGGGGGGATTCAGGTGGCAGGAAGGTAGTGATGTGAGGGCTGGTCATGGGGTAATTAAGCGGTCCAGCGGTAGAGCCATGTTTCAGAAAGGGGGCCTTGGGCACTGGCGAGTTGGACATGCAGCTCGCATAATTTGGCGGCTCCGGGGTCTAGTTGGAAGAAGGCGCGCACGCCATTAATTTCCGGATTAGGCATAATGGTGATGGCAGAAATCTCCCCCGCAGAGCTCTGGGCGAGGAGATGATAAGCTGTGTCACTGGGGAGGGTGCGGAAGGGTTCGCCGTCAAAATCGAGGACGAATTGCACTTTCTCTGGATGGTCGGTTACAGCACCGACGCGTGTATCATGAATGCGCGCAAGATGTGTTGGCCAAGGCGTATCCCACCCCCAATACATCCGATAGGTGAAGTTATAGCTCTGCCCTGCTTTTAGCGGTTGGTTAGGCCGCCAGAAGGAGACGATATTATCATTGACCTCACTAGGGGTGGGGATTTCGACAAGTTGAACGCCGCCTTCCCCCCAATTTCCAATAGGTTCGACCCATAAAGAGGGACGTTTTTCGTAATGGAGGGCGAGGTCTTCATAATCGTGAAAATTACGTTTGCGCTGCATCAGCCCATAGCCGTAAGGCCCTGCATCACTAAAGGAGGAGAGTTGAAGGTCGGTTGGGTTTGTGAGTGGGCGGTAGATGTTTTGGCCTGCCCCTGTCCATATTTGGAGGGCCTCACTATCATGCGCAGCAGGCCGCCAGTCATTAATGTGGGTCCGGTCATTTGCGTCAAAATAATACATGCCTGTTAGGGGCGCGATTCCTCCCGCTGTGATGTCCGTGCGGGGGAAGAAGGAGGATTGGACATCAAAGAGGGTCGTCTCACCGGGGCGAATGGTGAAACGAAAGGCCCCCGTAAGGGAGGGGCTATCCATTAACGCATGGAGGATGAGAGATTGGCTACCGGGGACGGGTTTCTCCAACCAAAAGCTGCGGAATGTGGGGAACTCCTCCCCCGTTGGGGTGCCGGTATCTTTTGCAAAGCCACGGGCGGAGAGGCCGTAAGTTTGCCCCTTAGCAACCGCGCGGAAATAGGATGCCCCGAGGAATACGGCACATTCTTCCATCACACCGGGATGATTGAGGGCATAACGGATGCGTAAGCCAGAGAAGCCTTCCCCCCCGGTCAGGTTTAGGGAAGGGTCTTTACTGGTGAACATATCGGCCGTGTAGTTAACAGGGCGTGCTGTACCGTCATGGACCTCATAAACATCAATAAGCTGCTTATAGAGATACCCGCGCGGGAAGAACTCAACATCAAAAGCGAGGTTGTCTTGCTTCCATAATGCTTTTTCTGAATTGAACTGAACGGCAGAGAATTGGTCAAAACTCATATGAGCCAGCGCATCGGGGAGGTCCTTGCGCGGGGGCTTGTAGCTTTTAGAGGCAAGGTCGCGCGCTAATGTGCGGACGGTGCTGTCATCAAATGGGGTAGCGGAGCCATCATCAGCATGAGCATGGCGTGCGGAGCTTGCACCAAGAGCAAGCCCTGCCCCTAAGCCTACGCCTGTTTTAACTATTGTTCGCCGTGTGATTTTCATGATGATACTGACAAACCCTATCTATATCTCTGCAATCTGCTCCTCTTTACCCTGATATGGAAGGGGGAGGGAATGGGCATTGCACGGATAGATATATTAAAAAAATGTAGCTTTTTAAGGGCTAAGCCGTTCTAGGTCGCCAGTAATGCTCCCAAGGGGGCAGTTGAGCGGCTATGTGGCGGAGTGTGGTAGCGGTAGGTGTGGTCGTTAGTGGGGAGACATGGAGGAGAGGCCGACAATGGCTTACATCCTCCAATATCTGGGTGTTTTGTGGGGATTCGACCCCATTAGTGATGAAGCCAAGGACGGGAATCCCACGTTGATACAGGGCCTCAAGGCTTAAAAGGGTGTGATTAAGTGTGCCTAAATTGCTGCGGGTGACGAGGATGACGGGCAAGCCAAGTTGGGCGATGAAGTCAATCATCAACATAGTCTTCGTCAGTGGCACCATAAGGCCGCCTGCGCCTTCTATAATCAAGGGGGCGTGGGGGGCTTCTGGTAGGGTAAGCTGTTTGGGGTGGAGGGTTATGCCCTCAAGCGCGCTGGCAGCAGCGGGGGCGAGCGGGGCTTGCAGCGCGTAAGCTGGGGGGAGGATATGGTCTTGGGGGAGTTCTGTAAGCTGTTGGACGGTCTCAGTATCGCCGGGCTCCTCAGCAAGGCCGGTTTGGAAGGGCTTCCAATAGGTTCCATGCCACGCGCGTGTTAGGGCGGCACTGATGAGCGTTTTGCCGATTCCTGTATCCGTCCCGGTGACAAAGACGCCTTTTGGCGGGTGGGGTGGCAGTGGGGGAGGAGGGGCATAGAGCATGGGTTACACTCCCTTTTGGAAGAGGCCGAAGGCGGCATGATAGGTCACATGGTCGTAATGGGCATCAAAATACCGCATCGCTTTGCGGAGCTGGGCGGCAGGGCGATGGGTGTGACGTGGCAGGGAGGCCCCAATGCGGCGCAAGCCTTGGAGGAAGTCCCGCGCAGATGGGATAGGGTCGTGCATGGCTTCACCCCGCCAGACACCCTGGCCATGAGCGGGCCAGTCTTGCTCTAGCTGGGTGAGGGTAGGGTAGTCTGGCACACCGCAAGCGGTCGCGGTGGCGTGGCAGCTTTCCCGCCATTGGTGCAAGCTGCCTGCCTGTAAGGTGCTGACCATAAGCCGTCCGCCGGGGCGTAAAAACTGTGTAAGGGCTTGGAAAGCGCGGGCGCGGTCCTCAAACCATTGGAGGCAAAGATTAGAGGTGATGAGGTCGAACCCTTCTGGCGGGGTTTGGTGGGGGAGGGGGGCCTCACCATCCATGACATAGCAGCGTATGTGCGCGGGTAGGGCGGCGCAGTGGTAGCGGGTGCGCTCTACCATAGCGGGGGCGATGTCGGTGAGGTGGTAATGACCTTGTGGGAAGGCCTCAATGAGGGCGCGGCTGAGTAAGCCTGTCCCACAGCCGAACTCTAAAATATGTTTGGGTTTTTCCGTGCGATGTTCTTTCTTAATCCATGAGGCAAGTGTTGTGGCGCAGCGTTTTTGGATGGAAGCGGCTTGCTCATAATGATGGGCGGCATCAAAGCGGGCGGCGATGGTGGCTTTGCGGTGGTTTGTCATAAGGAAGCGTTGATGATGCGTGTGAGAAAGGCTGCACACTCTTGTGGGTGCGTGAGGGGGAGGCGATGGCCGCCTGTGCGTTCTACTCCCCACGCCGCAGCTCCCATGCCGGAACGCGCGGGGATGAGGGGGTCATCCACACAATGGAGGCTATAAAGCCGCCCCTGCCAATAAGGCAAATGGTCGCGGTGATCGACCGTCTCGAGCATGGTGAGACCGTCCGTTAAAGCGGGGAGATTGAGTGTTGAGGGTAGGGTGGGGTCTGGCTCCCCACACATATGGCGGAATTGCCGCAGGACGGTTGCAGGCTGGCGTTCAAATTGCCGTATCATGCGGTGCATAATGCGTGGGGGGAGGCCCTCTGGGTAATCGGGGGCTGCGGTAAAGCGAGCAAAGCCGTTAAGGCTGATAAGCCCACGGCAGAGAGGGGAGCGTAACGCGAGCAAAGCGCAGGCCCCTGCGGAGTGACCAACTGCCCAAAAGGGAACCTCTGGTAATGGGGGGTGAGCAGGGGAGCCAAAATAGCCTGCATCAGCACAGATATGCCGCCATGAGGGGAGATGCGCGTGCAGCCCCTCCCAAAAATGGGCATCATACCCCCAGCCATGAAGATAATAGAGAGTGGTCATCAGGCGGCATGGCTCCTCAAGCTAGAGAGGAGGGCCTCGCCGAGCTGGTCAATCATTGAGGTAGAGAGCTGGCTTGTTAAAGCGATGCGGAGGCGGGCTGTGCCGGGGGGAACCGTTGGCGGGCGGATAGCCACGCTGAGAAAGCCGCGTGCCTCCAAAGCGTGGGCTATCTGTAAAGCGGTGTGGCTTTCCCCAACCATAATGGGGATGATGTGCGTGCTAGAGGCCCCCGTATCCCAGCCTGCGTCTTGAAGGTGGGAGCGGAGACGGTTGGCTTGTGTTTGGAGGTGGCAACGCTCATGCTCTAAGTGGGGCACGAGTTCTAACGCCGCGTCTAAAGCACCAAGGCAAGCGGGAGGCAGGGCCGTGCTGTAAATAAAGCCGGAAGCGTGATTGAGCAGATAATCACATAAGGCGCGGCTGCCTGTAACAAAGGCCCCCATCCCCCCGAGGGCTTTGCTGGCTGTACTCATGGTAATATCGGCCATGCCTTGGGTAAGGCCGCGCCCTTCTGGCCCTAGTACAGCGGTTGCGTGGGCTTCATCTACATAAAGAAAGGCTTCGTAACGTTTAGCGAGGGCGCGTAGGGCGGCAATATCGGCTCGGTCGCCATCCATGGAGAAAACACTCTCCGTGATGATGAACTTTAAGCCCGGTTGGGAGGCATGGCGGTGGAGGAGGGTTTCCAAATGGGTGAGGTCATTATGGCGGAAGCGGATTTGCCGTACCCCTGCTGCTAAACAGCCCTGATGAAGGCTGGCATGGTTAAGCTTATCCATAAAAAAGAGCGCAGGATGGCCCATCTGGCGAAGCGATAGCTGGTTGAGGGCTGGCAGGAGGGAGGCATTGGCTTGCCATCCGCTGGCAAAGAGCAAAGCCGCTTCGCTCTTTTTAAAAGCCGCAAGTTTAGCCTCTAGCTCTGTGTGGAGGGGCAAGGTCCCGCTGACAAGGCGGGAGGCCCGTGCTCCAGTGCCGTAACGCTCCGCCCACTCTGCGGCGCGGTGGCGTAATAGGGGGTGATGGGCGAGGCCGAGATAATCGTTGGAGGTGACATCAATCAGGGCGCGCCCTTGGTGGATGAGCCGTTCCCCTTGCCGCATCATGGGGGTGAGATGGCGGCGTGTATGGTGCTTGTCACGCTCTTGGAGAGCGGCATGGAGAGCGTTTTGAAGGTGATTCATCCTAGATGCTCTTTTAGGACACGCTTTATAGCCCCAGTGAGGTGGGTGAGTTCATCTGAGGTGATGGTAAAGGCGGGGGTAAGGTAAATAATGCGCCGGAAGGGCCGTATCCATACGCCCTCTTTAAGGAAGGCGCGTTTTAGGGCTTCAGGGTCATCTAATCTTTCAAGCTCTACAACGCCAATGGCCCCAAGAGTGCGGACATCGCGCACGCCGGGTAGGTGACGGCATGGCTCTAGCTCATGGGTCATTTGGGTATGAATGGCGCGGACTTGCTCTAGCCGGGGTTCTTGGTCGAAAAGATCAAGCGAGGCATTAGCAACCGCGCAGGCGAGTGGATTGGCCATAAAGGTGGGGCCGTGCATGAGGGCGTGGAGGGGATTGTCCGAGAGAAAAGCCTCAAAAACTGTTTTGCGGGCCACCGTTGCGGCGAGTGGCATGGTCCCTGCTGTGAGGGCCTTGGAGAGGGCGATGATGTCTGGTGTGATGTCGGCTTGCTCGCAGGCAAAGAAGGTGCCTGTGCGGCCAAAACCGGTAAAGACTTCATCCAAAATCAGCAAAATTCCGTAAGAATCGCAGAGGCGGCGGAGCTGGCGAAGGGTTTCTGCGGTGTGAAAGAGCATCCCTCCCGCCCCCTGGACGAGAGGCTCAACAATGAGAGCAGCGATTTCATGGCCTTGTCGGGCGAGGAGGGCCTCCAAAGCGGCGGAATGTGCGAGCGTGGTGGGGAGGTCTGCAAGGATTTGCTGCGGTAAAGCTGCGCCAAAGAGGCGGTGCATTCCTTCTTCAGGGTCACAAATGGCCATCATCGCTAGGGTATCGCCATGATAGCCCCCGCGGAAGGAGAGTAGCTTATGCCGTCCTGCATGGCCTTTATTGAGATGATATTGAATGGCCATTTTCGCTGCGACTTCCATCGCGACAGAGCCAGAATCTGTAAAAAAGACGCGCTCTAAGTCGCCCGGTAAGCGGGCCGCGAGCCGTTGGGCAAGGGTTATGGCTGGTTGATGGACCATACCGCCAAACATGACATGGGGCATGCGCTCAGCTTGTGTGATAAGCGCGCGGCGTATGGAAGGGTGGTTATAGCCGTGGCAGGCTGTCCACCAAGAGGCAATGCCATCTATAAGGGTGCGCCCATCAGCAAGGGTGATGGTACTACCAGAGGTTGCTTGTGCTTCAACCGGGAAGGGAGCGGTATGCATTTGGCTATAAGGTAGCCAGAGATGAGGGAGGGTGCTGGCAGTGTTCATAGGTTAAGGGTGATAGGGCCGTTAGGATAAGAGGATGAACATGATGAGCTGGTAATGTCCCTTAAAGGAGGAAGGGAGACAAGGGGGCAGGCTATCTTATTGGGAAGATTGCAAAAAACTCACTTGACGTTAAGTTACCTGTATCTAAAGGGATGGTTATCTATAGGGCTATTCTCACCTAAATAAATGGAGAACGGCTAATGTGGGCATTGTATGAGGATTGAGAAAGATATCATGGTGAAGATGCGTGCTTTGTTGGCGGTTCTGGTTGTGCCGTTTTTGGCTTTAACGGCATGTGAGACACCGGGGCAGGAATCACGGCCTGATGTGTATGATCAATCCCAAGTCAATACCGTGCAGCGGGGCCGTGTTGTGCAGATTATCTCTGTCTCTGTGGCGCGTGTTAATGTTGATAATGCGCGTAATCGGCGTACCGCTAAGATTGTAGGTGGCCTTGTAGGGGCAGCTTTAGGGAGCGGTTTGGCCGTTGGTGCGGGTCATTCTGGCTGGGGTGGCGGTTTGGCTGCTGGTGCTGGTGGGGCTATTGGTGGGTCCCTTGTTGGCGGGCAGGTTGTAGGTGATCATACACTCGTTAAAGGTGTGACGATTGCCTATCAGGACCGTGCAGGTGGGGAGGTGCTTCTTTCCACCCAAGTGGGACGGACATGCGAATATAAGCCCGGTACGGCGTTATTGGTCTCCACAGGGGGGACGGGGACGCGTGTTCAGCCTAATGCGGCATGTCCGCGCCGGTAAAGCTGTGTGAAGGAGGGTGAATGATGCGGCATAATAGATGGGCTGTAGGTTGTGCTTTTAGCCTTATTCTGGCTCTTTATAATGGGGTGGTTTACGCGCAAGCGATGGACCCCACACAGTTAGAGCATTTAGGCCAGATTCAGGATAGCCAAGACCAACGCCGCGTCTCTTTGGAGGTTGCGCAGCAGCAAGCCGCACAACGGGCGGCCCAAGCACGAGTGCGTCAGCGGCAACAGGATGAGGCTTATGCAGCGCGTATTGCTGCCGCACAACGTGCGCGTGCTGAGACGGATTGGCAGGATGACCGGCAATATCGTGAGGCAAGCCGTGCTATTGTGTTGCAGAAACAGCAGCTTGAGCTCAAAATGTTGGAGAGCCGTGTGAGCCATGAGGATGAGTTCGTCAAAGCGGATTTAGCGCAGAAACAAGCGCAGACGGAGCAATTACGCCAAGCGGCGCAGGGCGATGTTGCTTTGAAGACAGACCTTGGGCAGGCCGCAAAAATGGCGCAACGCCATTGGTGGGAACAATAAGAACATTGGAAAGATAGCGATGGGAGAGGGCATGATGATGAGGCAGCTTATAAAATATGGCGTGTTTAGCCTGCTAGTGCTGGGGGTTGCCTCGGTATCTCATGCAGCAACAAGCTTGCCTGATAAGGTGCCATTTCTACGAGAGACCTATCAAGATTGGCAGCTTGCCTGCCAAGCACCGGGTGGGACTAATAAAAGCGGTGAGGTCAAATGTGTGGCGACGCAAAGGGCGATTGATGTTCATACTCATAAGAGTGTGATGAGTTTACGGCTAGAGCCTGATGGCGAGCAAGTGCGTGGTGTGGTGACGGTCTCCTTTGGGTTGGATTTATTGCATGGGTTAACCCTAACCAACGCCTCTCAGCCGGTAGGGGATATTTATTCCTTCTCGACCTGTTTGCCGACAGGTTGCCTTGTGCCTCTTACATTTGATGATGGGCAATGGCGCACGCTTTTAAAAGATAATATCGGGACATTTACGGCGTTGAGTTTTTCTGGTCAGCCGGTCAAGCTGCTTTTCTCTACGCGAGGGTTAGAGCAAGCTATGCGGCGTGCGCGGGATTTAACGCAATAAATCTCGGTTGCGCTGACCCATACCTTACTTATGTGCCGCAGAATGTGTAACGCACTTCCTCCTCTGGTGAGGGGGTGACAGTAAGGGCATCGTCTGCCTCGGCAAAGGGGGTTTTGAGGGCCTCATGCAGGCGATGGAAGGGTTGATAGTCCCCTTTGAGAGCTTGGGAAAGTGCGTTTTCTATTTGATGATTACGCGGGATAATGCGCGGATTAGTGGCCTGCATGGCCTCTTGCCGTGCCTTGGGGGAGCGTTCTTCTAGCGTAAGGCGGTGGAGCAGCTCTGTTCGGCAGAGGTCAAAATGGCCTTTATTAGTGGGGAATAAGTCTCGTACATCATGATAGTGTCCTTCCACCGCCACGGATGTAGAGCTAAGCATACGGAATATATTGGTGAAGTCTGCTTGGCCAGTATGCATGGTTTCTAACAGATGTTCTAATAGGCGAATATCGTGCTCGTCTTGCTTCTCAAGACCTAGTTTACGGCGAAAGCCTGAGAGCCAGTTATGATGAAAGAGGTGATCAAACTCATGCAGGGCCTCTTGTGCTTGCTCAATAGCGCGGTGTTCATCTTCATCGAACAAAGGAAAGAGACATTCTGCTAAGCGGCTAAGATTCCAGAGGGCAAGAGCTGGTTGGCGGCCATAAGCGTAGCGGCCATCTTTATCAATAAAGCTGAAATGCTTCATCGGGTCGAAACGGTCCATAAAGGCGCAAGGACCGTAATCGAGAGTTTCGCCAGAGAGGGCGCAATTATCGGTATTCATCACCCCATGGATGAAGCCGACCTCCATCCAGCGGGCAGTGAGGGCTGCGTGTTTTTGGATAACCAGTTTCAGCAGATTATAATAACGTGTTGGTCCATCCTCCTCAGCAAGATGGGGGAAAAGCCGTTGGATTGTAAAATCCGCTACGTCACGCACACGCTCTAACCCGCCATGAGCAGCAGCATATTGGAAGCTGCCTACCCGGATATGGCTGCGTGCTACTCGGACGATGAGCGCACCGGGGACAGGGCCACTATTGCGCTCTATTGTTTCTCCCGTGGTGAGGACTGCTAGGGCGCGTGTTGTGGGGATGTTAAGGGCATGCATAGCCTCGCTGACGATATATTCACGCAGGGCAGGGCCGAGTGTGTTTTTACCGTCCCCTCCACGGGAGAAGGGGGTCCGCCCGCTTCCTTTAATTTGGAGTTCCATCATAGTGCCGTTTTGGTCTTGGCAATCGGCAATGAGGGCGGCGCGGCCATCGCCCAGAGAGGGTACAAATTGGCCAAACTGATGCCCAGCATAAGCGGTCGCAACGGGGCTTTGGGGGGATGGGGTGGGCAAAAGCCCTTGGCTGAGAAAGGCAATTCCCGCAGGGGAGTGTAGCCAGGCCACATCCAACCCTAAATCATGGGCTAAGGTCTCATTAAGGGCGATAATCTGTGGGGCAGGCGGCGGTAATGGAGTGATGGGCTTATGGAAGAAGTCTGATAAATGGCGTGTATAAAGTGGGGTTGTGAGCATGACGGCTACCTTTGGATAGCTGAGCGGCGAGGAGTTGAGGGAGGGATGAAGGCCTAGAGGCCGTTTTTTGTCACATAGGGAGGCTGTTTGTAAAATGAAAGGAGGGTCATATAGGCTAAAAAGGGGTAGGAATGGTTTTGTGCCCTTGCTGTCTGGGGTGACACATTATAGATTTCGCGCTTAATAGAGTATGAACTAGGGGTGTGTACGTATAAACCCCATCATAGTAGACGAGATAAGGTAAGGATATTCTGTGGAGAACCAGCCCCCAACTGGCAAGCAGGCTTCTGGGCAGAAGGCCGAGCGGGTAAATCCGGTCTATATTCGCCTACGGGCTGTTATGGCCGCAGCGCGTTACCATGGTATAGAGCTGGATCTACGCGACTTCGCGGCAGAGCCGGGGGAATCGTCCCCCTCTCCAGCGACATTGGTGCGTTGGTTGCGGGATTATGGGGCGGTTGCCAAGGGGATGCGCCTGCGGTGGCGGTACCTTGTCAAGTTAGGCTATACGCCGCCAGTGGTGCTTCTCTTTCGTGATGGCTCTGCGGGCCTGCTAGTCCGTACGGACCCAGAGAAAGGGATTGTTTGGCTGCGTGACCCGTTGAAGGGGGAAGGAGAGCCGCCTGTCCCTGTCGATGAGCTGCGGCTGATGCAGCTTTGGACGGGCGATGTTGTTCTTATCAAACGGCGGTCTGATGAGTCGGAATCCGATGCGGTGTTCGACTTCTATTGGTTTGCCAAGATGGTCCTGCGGGAGAAGAAAGGCCTGCGGGATATTATCTTTGCCTCTATGATTGTCAGTGTGTTGGGGCTTTTCCCAGCGATGATTGTCATGCAGGTGGTTGATAGGGTTATCAATTATCACTCTATGGCGACATTGGTCTCTTTGAGTGGTTTTGTGTTGATTCTCAGCTTGTATGAGATTTTGCTGACTTATGCTCGGCAAGAGCTGATGCTCATTGTCACAACGCGCATTGATGCGCGTATCTCCCTCCATGCGTTTAACCGTCTGTTGGCTCTGCCGTTGGAGTTCTACGAGCGGCAGCAGGCTGGTGAGGTGCTAGGCCGCTTTCATTCCATCTTCAAAGTACGTGACTTTATGACCGGGCAGGTGATGAACACCCTGCTTGATATGTTCATGCTAATGGTTGTGATGCCCGTTCTCTTTTATATGAGCTCCACTATGGCGTGGTTGACCCTGCTTTGTGCTGGGGGCATCGGGTTGATTGTTGTTATCATGCTCCCCGTTGTTAGCCGCGTTGCTGGGAAGATGGTGCGGGCAGAGATGCAGCGCGGGGCGACTTTATATGAGACTGTTGCGGGGATTCGGACGGTTAAGACGCTCGCTTTAGAGGCCACAAGGCGGGCAGAGTGGGATGAGCGCACGGCCACGGTGATTCATTGGCGGTTAGCCTCCCAGCGTTTGTCTAATTGGGTGAATACGTTGGTGCAGCCGCTCAATATGTTCATTAATCGTGGGATTATCCTAGTGGGGGCTTATTTGGTTCTTACCGATTCTGACACGATGCAGGGCGGTGCACTTATGGCCTTTATGATGCTGGGCGGACGTGTCGCCGCCCCGCTGGTGAGTTTGGCTAAATTGATGGAATCCATCAATGAAGTTACGGTTTCGCTTGGGGAAGCGGGAGCGGTATTGAACCAGCCGACAGAAACATACGCTCTTACTCATGGGATGCGCCCTGTTATCAAAGGGGCTCTTAGTTTTGATAGCATCAACTTTACCTATCCGGGGGCGGCTAATAAGGCCCTGTCTGATGTTAATTTTGAGGTTCCTGCGGGGACGATGCTCGGCCTTGTGGGGCGGTCTGGATCCGGTAAATCTACCATTACGCGCCTGTTGCAGGGGGTGAGTCGTAATTATCAAGGGTATCTCCGTCTCGATGGGGTCGATTTGCGCGAGATTAACTTGCATTATTTGCGGCGGTCTTTTGGTGTTGTGTTGCAGGATAACTTCCTCTTTCGCGGCACGATTCACGATAATATCACCGCCGGGCGACCGGGTTTGACGTTGGATGATGTTATCCGTGCAGCCCGCCTAGCTGGAGCGGAGGAGTTTATTGAGCGTATGCCTGCGGGCTATGAGACGTGGATTGAGGAAGGCTCTACCAATATTTCCGGTGGGCAGCGGCAGCGTTTGGCGATTGCGCGTGCTGTGATTTCCGACCCTAAATTGATGATTTTGGATGAAGCAACCTCCGCTCTGGACCCGGAATCAGAAGCTTTGGTGAATGCGAATTTGCAAAATCTGGCAAAGGGGCGGACGATGGTGATTGTTTCCCATCGCCTCTCCTCTTTGGTGAAATGTGACCAAATTGCTGTTCTTGACCAAGGGCGTGTTGTGGATATTGCTCCACATGAAACCTTGTTGGAGCGTTGTGATGTGTATCGAACACTCTGGTTACAGCAAAATCGGCATTTAGAAGCAGCAGAATCGTCCCCCTCACGCGGGGCGGCGCGAGACGATAATCACCCCGCAGGAGGGCAGGACTGATGAGTAATCATAAATCGACCAGCCCCGCCCCCCAGCGCGATGGAGGCACGCGGGAAGATGTGTCTGATACCTCTATGGAGGCAGTAAGCGTAAAGGGCCCGCGTAAGGCAGATGATCCGTACGCCCCGCATGACATGCCCGTTGCGTTGTTGGAGTTCCACTCCCCAACGTTAGGGCTTGTTAATATGCCCATGACGGCTTCGGCTCGTTATATCGTTTGGATTGTTGGTTCGTTGGTCTTAGCCTCTATTGCAGCGATGGGGTTGTTTCCGGTTAATAAGGTGGTTACGGCGACTGGGCGGCTTATTTCGACAGAGCCTATTGCGATTATTCAGCCCTCAGCTATGGGGCGTGTAAAGACGATCAATGTCAGTGTGGGGCAATATGTCCGTAAAGGGCAGGTTATGGCGCGGCTGGATCCTACATTGAGCGATGCGGATATGGAGAATCTTTCCGCTCAGATGCTCTCTCTCCAAGCAGAGGTGGTACGGCTTAAAGCGCAGGCGAGCAATCAGACATATCATGTGGATATGAATGTCCCTGCCTCCCTCCAGCAGCAGGAAGTCTTCCTTAAAATGCAGGCTGATTATCAAGCGCATTTGCAGGATTATGATCGCCGCATTGCAGGGATGCAGAATGATTTGCAGGCCGCTAAGGGCAATGTCGCGATGTATAGCAGCAAGCTGCGTGTAACGCGTGCTGTGCTGGATATGCGCCAACGTGAACAGAAGGAGGCTGTAGGCTCTCGCTTATCTACCCTTGGGGCGCAAGATGCTGTGATGGATACAGAGCGGCTTCTCATTGCTGCTCAGCAGGAAGTGGGGGGAACACAAAACCGCCTTATAGCTCTCCAAGCTCAGCGTGATAGCTATGTCCACTCATGGATGGTGAGCATTTATAACCAGCTTGTGACAGATGAGCGAAAACTGGACCAGTTGAGAAGCCAATATCGTAAGGGCCGTGAAGCCCAAAAGGATATTGACCTTCGTGCGCCAGCAAATGGAATTGTCCTTACCATTGCGCCGATTTCTGTTGGGTCTATGGTTTCGCCCACTATGCGGGTGATGACGTTGGAGCCAACCGATACAGGGATGGAAGTTGAGGCGATTATGAGCCCGCAGGATAGTGCCTATGTGCGGGAGGGGCATCATGCGATTATTAAATTCGCGAGCTTTCCTTATGTGCAATATGGCGGGGCTAAAGGGACGGTTCGGCTTATTAGTGCCGATACGTTCTTGCCGCCGGAGATGGTGGAGGGGAATATCCGCGCAGGGATAGACCCATCTGCGTTGATGAAGTCAGGCGGAGCAGCGATTTTCTATCGTGTTCGGTTGAAGATTGATAAATATACGTTGCATGGTCAGCCGTCCTTCTTCCATCCAAGCCCTGGTATGCCCATTACGGCGGATATTGATGTTGGTAAGCGGACGATTCTGGAATATCTGTTTAGTCGTGCTGTGCCGATTGCAACAGATGGTATGAAGGAACCCTCATAAAGGGAGGGTATAGTCATGGCGGGCCGTTTTGAATTTTTTAACTCCGTTCCCCGTAAGCTGAATCGTGCTCAGCGGTTGCAAGAGCGGGGGAAGGCCACGCAAGCCTTCTCCCTCCTAGCGCGGCTGGCAGGCTCTGGTGTGCCAGAGGCAGCGTATAAGGTCGGGCAATGCTATCTTGCTGGGCAAGGCACGCCGCCTTCGTTGGAGGAAGGAGCCCGATGGACGTATCGCGCGGCAGCAGCAGGGTTGGTAGAGGCCTGCTTTACCTTGGCGACCTTATGCGCCATGGGGTTACCGTCTGATTTTGACCCTACAACCCCTGCTGCTGTGGAGAGAGGGCTTTATGACCCCGCTCAGGAAGGTGAGGAGGAAGGATACGCGCCTAACTTTACGCAGGCCCGTTTTTGGGCGGAGCGTGGGGCTGAGGCAGGGCATGTCGAATCCCAAGCTTTATTAGGGCATATTTTTAATCATGGCCCTGAAGATGTGCGGGATAATGAGGCTGCACGGCATTGGTATGGGCAAGCTGTGCGGGGCGGGTCCTTACAAGCAGCTTTGGGGCTAGGGCTTATCCTGCTGGATGAAGCTGTAGATGATGCTCAGCGTGCTTATGCGATGGCTTTGGTGCAGCGGGCAGCAGATGGTGGTGTGGGAATCGCCAATGCGGCGATGGGCTGGCTGTATGAGCATGGTGTTGGCGGGCAGAAGCGTGATGCCGAAAAAGCAGCAGCCTATTATAAGCAAGCCGCAGAGTTAGAGATTCCGTCAGCCCAAGCACGTTATGGCTTGATGTTGCTGAAAGGTGTTGGGGTTACGCCTAACCCTGTGCAAGCGGAAACATGGTTGCGCCGGGCTGCTTATGGGGGAGACCCGGAGGCCGCGGCCTTATTAGGGGATTTATATATCCGTGGGGAGGATTTTCTTCATCGCCCTATGGAGGCCGCCCGGTGGTATGAGCTTGCTGCTGAGCAAAATCATACATCAGCGGCGCGTGTTCTAGCGGTGTTATATCTTACCGGGACAGGCGTTGTGCGGGATGAGGCCAAAGCGGCGCATTGGTTTAATTTTGCGGCCATGCGGGGTGATAAGCATGCCGATGCAGATTTTGGGAATCTTGTACTCGCAGGTGTTGTGCGTCCTGATGAGGAGCGAGCGGACCTTCATAAACGGTTGCGGCAGCAAGCAGAGGGGGGTGACCTTTTAGGGGCGTTTAATTTGGGCGTCTGTTTAGCCCAAGGGATTGGGGCGACAGCGGATGAGCGGCATGCCTTCCATTGGTTTGGGCTTGCGCGGGAAGGTGTGGTGAATGCTCAATATTGGTATGGCCGTATGTTATTTGAGGGGCGCGGTGTAACCAAAAATCAGCGTTATGGGCTGATGTGGATGGAGAAAGCCGCGCGGCAGGGTATGCCAGAAGCTTGCGCGAGTGTGGCGCAGATTTTTGTGACGGGGCAGGTGAATGGCATAAAGGATCATGCCCGCGCGTTGGAGCTGTATCATCAAGCGGCAGAGGGTGGCTTGGTAGAGGCGTATTTCTCCCTTGGGGCGATGTATGGGGGTGGGCATAATGTCCCTGCCGACCTGCCCCGTGCGCGGCATTATTTTGAGGAAGCCGCACAACGGGGTCATGGTTTAGGGCAGATGATGTTGGGGCGTTATTGGCTTAAAGGCCTAGGCGGTGAGCAAGATGTAGAGCAAGCCCGCTACTGGTTGACACAGGCCGCTCAACAAGGGGTTGAACGTGCGAAAGCCTTGTTGGAGGAGATGCCGTCATCGTCTTCTGCCCCCGCGGTATCGTGAAGACACCTGTTACGTTTATTCCCGGTTATGGGCGGTTTTGTACCCCGCAGGAGGAAGCGCGTTGGGAGGCGCAGCATCTCCAAGAGTTGCACAAGATGTTCACCAAAGGGATGGCGTGCATCAAGCAGGGGGAGTTGGAGGATGGGTTATTCTGGCTAGGGCGGGCTGAGCGTCTCTCTGGTCGGGCTGCTACGCTTAGCTTCACATACGCTATGGCGTTATGGGAGGGAGGGTTTTTGGCCAAGGCCCTTCCTCGGTTAGAGGATTTATGGGGTCAATCTGGGGTGAGAGAAACGGGATTGGCCCTTGCAGGCGTGTTATCGCAGCAAGGACGTGCGGTGGATGCTGCGCGCGTTATGGCGCAGCTTTTAGCGCGTAATAGCCTTGGGGACGGGCATGATGTGCTCATGGATGGCATTGTAGCCTCTATAAAGGCTGTTGGATGGGCATCATTGTCGTGCGCGGGGGTGTTATGGCTGCGCGTTAGAAAACTGGTGACGGTGTTTTTAGATGATGTCCCTTTAGGGCCGTTCTCTAGTGGTATGTATGACCTCGCAGAGCATGTCCCTCAACAGAAAGGCCCGTGGTGGCGTGGGGAACGCCTCCATATTATTTGTGATGGCCATACTATGTTAGGAGGCCAGATTGACCTTCAGGCCGTGATACGCTGCCATTCCCTCATCACGCCAGAGGCCCAAGGGGTACGCGGATGGTTATGGTACCCCGGAGAGCCGGGGGCTGTGCCCACTATTAGGGTGGATGGTCATGAAGTACCGATAAAGATAGAGGGGCTAGCGGAGGGCTTTAGCAGCACGGCTCTTTTGCAGCGTCCTTATGGGTTTTACCTTCCCTATGAAGCATGGCCAGACTTAGCGGTAAAGCGGACGGGCTTTTATGATGGTTATGGCAGGTTGTTACAGGGCGCGCCGTTAGACCCGGCCCTTGTGCAGTTGATGCAATCGCCCTCATCTACCGGGAATAAGCGGAAAGGCTGGACGCGGGAAGGTTGCCGGAAGGCGCGTAAGTATGTGGGCAAGGGGCAGCAAAGCACGGTAGCAGCGGGATGCGCGGTGATTATCCCTGTTTATCGGGATAAAGCTATGGTGCAAGCTTGTGTAGAAAGCGTGTTAGCGACCATTCCCCCTTCATGCCGGGTTATTATTATTGATGATGCGTCCCCAGAGGTAGCTTTGCGTACGTATCTCCTCTCTCTCGCACAAGAGGGGCGTGTGCGGATTAAGCGTCATGAGCGTAATCAAGGGTTTGTGGAGAGCATTAATACCGGCCTTGCTTTGGTGCCAGAGGGGTGGGATGTCATTTGGCTTAATAGCGATACGCTTGTCTTTGGCCCGTGGGTAGAACGATTGCGCCGTTGGTTGGGCCAAGCGGGGGTGGGGACGGTCACGCCGCTCTCTAATGCAGGCGGGTTGACCTCTTACCCGGTGCCGAATCGTGACAATCCCGCTCCATCTGTGCAAGAAGCCGCCGCGCTAGATGCGCTGTGCCAACAACAAGCGGAGGCCATGCCACTTCATGTGAGCTTACCGACAGCAAATGGGTTTTGCATGGCTGTTTCGGCTGCGTGTCTTAAAGCGGTAGGACGATTACGAGGGGCGTATTTTGCGCAAGGTTATGGGGAGGAAAATGATTTCTGCCTAAGGGCTAGTGAGGCAGGTTTTACGCATCTTGTGGGGGCGGATGTGTATGTTCTGCATTATGGTCATGGCTCTTTCGGGGCCGAAGGCAGCCCGCTTTTGCAGCGGAATCTTACGATTCTGAATCGCCTTTATCCCGGTTATGATGCCGCGATCCAGCGGTGGAAGCAGGTGGAGCCGCTGCGTGTTTTCTGGCGGCAGTTGGATTGGCAGCGCATGGCCCAGCATCGGGTGCGTTTCTCCAGCGCGGTGGTGTTGCTCCAACATCGGGGCGGTGGGGGTGTCGCGCGCGCCGTGCGTGAACATGCGGTGCGTTTATGTAAAGCGGGGCTTTTACCGTTCATTATCGAGCCCACGATGGAGGGGTGCCGGGTTGTAAGTCCGGTTGAGGGGCTTGTGGTCCCTAATCTTCGTTTCGCTTTGCCAGAGGACTATCCCATTTTGGTGGCCTTTTTGCAGGAGATGGGGGTGGAATGTGTCATTTGGCATCATTTATTAGGGCATGAGCCGGGGATGCGGCAGCTGCATCATAAATTGGGTGTGCCATATGAGGTCTATGTGCATGATCATATATGGTTCTGCCCCCGTATCGCTTTGTGTAATGAGGAAGGGCGTTATTGTGGGGAGCCGTCTCTCACCGGGTGTGAGGCGTGCTTGGCAGAGGGCAATGTCCCGTTGGATGAGGCGATAAGTCTGCCCGCTTTAATTGCTCGCTCAACAAAGGAATTAAACGCAGCGCGCCGGATTGTAGCCCCTAGTGAGGATGCAGCAAAACGCTTGGCACGTCATGTGTCGCTTACAAGGTCCATTATCTGTGAAGCTTTGGAGGATGACCAAACGATACATGCTCGCTCCGCGCTGTTAGTAAAGGATTACTTTTTAGTACGGGGGCGGCCAAGACGGATTGTGATTCTCGGCGGTATTAGCCGGTGGAAAGGATATGACGTTATTTTGACACTAGGGCAGTATATCCAAAAGCATGCTTTGCCTCTGCATTTGATATTGATTGGGGGCACACATGATGACGATGCTCTTTTGCAAGCGGGGGTAAGCGTGACAGGTGCGTATGAGGAAGCTGATACAATGGCGTTGTTGCGAGATGCGGATGCAGATATCGGCTTTATTGCCTCAATCGCGCCAGAAACATGGTGTTATGCGTTGGGATGGTTATGGCAGGCTGGTTTGGCTGTGGTGGGGTTTGATATTGGGGCTTCTGCTGCGCGGATTAAGCAAGCTGGGCCGCAATGGGGGCAGATCATCCCTTTGGGGATGCCAGTGGAGCGGTTAGCAGCGTTTTTTATGACGCACGGATAGCATAACAACCTTTTGAAATATAATGATTTTGCAGAAAGGGTTAAAATAAGGTATTCTGAAGGTGACATACCAACTTGTTCTGTGCGAATAAAGATTTCGTATTTTGTAGTCTCGGCCTATTGGAGAAAACATGCCCGACAAAGAGAAAGACCAACCCCGTCATCATATTACGGACCTCAAGGCCGGTGCGCATGTGATGACGTTGGATGCGGGGGTGTTTTGCGTGTTCCATGCGCCGGGGCAGACAGAGGCCGGACCAAGCGGTCTGCCGGGGATTCGCATCTCCCGTGCGCCGGGCTCCCCGGCTGATGCTGTAGAGGTTGTCACCTTTGCAGAGGATGGCTGGATGGGAGCGGCTAATAGTGCGGCATTGGTGCGCATCCGCCGTGGTCCAGCGGGGATTATGGTCACAACATATCAAGATGGTCAGGCAGGTGGGGAGGCCCCGCGCTTGCAGGTGATTCGTTTGATTGGTGGTGTACCAGCTGGGCAAGTGAGTGGTGAGGCTGTTGCTCCCGTTGCTGGGGAAGGGGGGCAGAGCCAAGCGTCTGTCTCTGGTGCAGCCGGGGCGAGTAAGCATGAGGTTGTAGCTCATGTGCAGCGGCATGGTGATGTTGGCTGTGCCGTGGGGGAATGGGTTGGTAAAAAAGGCAGCAAACGGTGGATTGAGGGCTTCTCCATCACTCCATCTGAGGAAGGGGTTGCTGCAGAAGATATAGAATATCAGGCTGTTCTTGGGCGTGGCTGGTTGTCGCCATGGGCTGAAGGCGGGCAGTTTTGTGGCTCTCGTGGGATGTCCTTGCCGATTCTAGGGTTGCGTGTACGCTTAAAGGGTGAGGCTGCACAAAAATGGTCGCTTGATCTTGTAGCGTGCTTTACCGATGGAACAGAAGTAAGCCTCGCAGATAGTGATGATGATGCCCTCCAGGCAGAGAGCCTTGCTCCGCTGGAGGCTTTTTGTGTCAAGTTGGTGCCTGCGCGGCGGCGGTCTGCTAAAGCAAGCGGTACGCAGGGTCGGGCGCGGTCTGCTAAAGCGTGATGGCCTAAGGTTGGCTGGGGGAACGGGTGCGTTTTCTTTTTGTTCATCAGAGTTTCCCCGCGCAATATGCTCATATTGTCGCACGGCTAGGGCGTAACCCTGAGCATGATGTCGTGTTTCTTACCGCTGGTAAAGGGCCAGACATTCCCGGTGTCAGGCGGGTTTTGTACCGCCTACCGGAGCTGGAGCGCGGTAAGAGCCATCCTTTTGTAGGGGAGTTTGATTACGCGATTCGCCGTGCTGAGGCAGTGGCGGCGGTAGCACGCTCCTTAAAGACGCTTGGTTTCCAGCCTGATATTATCATCGGTCATCATGGCTGGGGTGAGTTGTTGAATCTAGAGTCTGTGTTTCCAGACGTGCCCTTGTTGGGATATTTTGAGTTCTATTATGGTCTGACAGGGCGGGATACGGGGTTTGACCCTGAGTTCCCTCCTCCAGAGAATGTAGAGCTGCTGATTCGCTGTAAGAATACGGTCAATCTTCAGGCTTTAGCAGGGCCAGGATTAGGGCAAACGCCAACGCGTTTTCAGCGGGATACTTATCCGCAATGGGCGCATGATAAGCTTACTTTGTTAGATGAAGGGGTGGACCTTACGCGCTATCGTCCGGACCCTATGATAAAGCGGGAGCCTTTTCAGCTTGGTGAGATAGTGGTCGCGCCTTATGAAACATTGGTGACGTACGCCGCGCGCAATTTGGAGCCTTATCGTGGCTTTCATAGTATGATGCGCGCCTTGCCTGCTTTGTTAAAGGCTCGGCCTGATTGCCGGGTTATCCTCATGGGGGGGGATGATGTAAGTTATGGTGTGCCCCCTGTAGGTGGCGGGACGTGGCGTGAGCAGATGTTAAAGGAGCTTGAGGGCCAGCTAGACCTCTCACGGATTCATTTTGTAGGGTGGTTGGAGCGTGAGCAGATGATTCGTGTGTTGCAACGCTCTGATGCTCATATTTATCTAACATATCCTTTTGTTCTATCATGGTCTTTGCGAGAGGCTATGGCGTTAGGGTGCCCTCTGGTTGTGAGTGATACAGCCCCCGTGCAAGAATATCTTACCCATGGGGAAACGGCTCTGATGGTACCTTTTTTAAAACCGCATGCTTTAAGCGAGGCTATTTTGAATCTTTTGGAACATCGTACATTAGGGGCGCAGTTGAGCCATAATGTGCGCCAAAGAGCCGAGAAGACCTTGGATATGCAGCAGTATCTGGCCCAATATGAGGCCCTGATAAGTAAAATGACAGGCCGGGAGGCGATATAAGATGCCAGAGATGGATAAAGCGGCTTTAATAGGGTTGGTAGGGGGATGGATTGTTAAAAAATCGCCATCATCCCCGCCGCAGAAACTTACTGAGGATGATTGTACCCAATTAGCAGAGGCCGCTTATGCGAGTTGGTCAGATGCACATGGGCCGGGGAAAGATACTCTTAGGGAGCTAACGCGAGAGTGGATTGCACAGCGTGAGCGTGGGACTGTTCCCGGCCGTTTGTTAGAGGATGATTTTCGCGCGATTATGGCGTCTCTAGGGCTTGGTAAGCCAAAAGCCTCTCCTCAAGCTGCTTCTCCAGAGCCAGAGCCAGAGCCAGAGCCAGAGCCAGAGCCAGAGCCAGAGCCACTTTTCCCAAGCTTATTAGCCGAGACAACGGTGAGTGAATGGCGTAAGGATTTCATGCCCGCGGATTCGGTGCAGGAGAATGAGGTGTTGCCTGATGGCCGGCGTGTGCGGGATGTTTTGCAGGAAGATCCCTTCTATTTTGCGCGACTCCATTTAGCGTTATCGTTGTAAAGCGGAAGGTAAAGAAAAAGGCGTGTCCTCCGTGGGGGGCACGCCTTTTTTATAAAAGAGGGAGCTAGCTTGATGAGCGGCTCCCTCTTTTTATACGCCTTAGGAGCGCGGGCCAGCTTCAGCCTGAAGATGAGCCTCTAGGAACCAGAGGTTCTTATCCAAACCGCGGGAAATCTCTGTAAAGAGGTCCGCTGTATCATCATCGCCAGCCTCGGCCGTTGTTTTAATGGCCTCACGGATTTTGTTGGCCACTACGCCATAGCGTTCTGCCAAGGCTTTGATGTGGTCGAGAACAGTGAAGATGTTTGTGGGGTAAGGGGCGCAGTTTGTGTGGTCATGCACTGTCTGCACTGTGCCGAGGGCAACCCCACCAAGCTGTACCGCACGCTCAGCAGCGGTGTCGATAAAGCCATCAAGCCCGCCACGGAAGCCATCGAGCATTTCATGCACGCCGATGAAGTTTGTTCCCTTGAGGTTCCAATGGGCCTGCTTGGTGACCAACGCGAGGTCGATCAGGTCTGCCAGACGGGCATTAAGTGTCTCGATAGAGACGCTCTTTGTGTTGTCTGGGGTGTTGTTGCTTGTGTGAAAATGGTGAATCTTGCTCATTATATCGCTCCTCTATGATATTGGCCTCCCCCCTTAAATGGGGGAAGGCACTCAGAAACCGGGCGGGACGTCTCCCAGGCTTCTTCCTCACGCCCTTGGATTATATATCCTCAGGGTTGCGGAGGTCAAAGAAGGTCCGCAGGTCCTGTCTGAAGTAATGTGGGTATGCTGGATCATTTTTAAAGAGTAAATTTTCTTTCCATCGTTCAAGCATGACTTGTTTTTCGTGAAAGAAGCGCGCCTCATGTTCGGGGCGATCATCGCTCCCGCGGGAGTAACTCTCATGATGGATGGCTTCGGCTGTGGCACAATAGATGATGGTATGTCCGCTTGAGCGGATTTTTAAGCAGAGATCGACATCATTATAAGCCACAGCGAGGGAGGTTTCATCAAACCCGCCGATTTCATCAAACAGGGTCCGTGGGACCATGAGAGCTGCACCGGTTACCGCTGTGACCTCATGGGTGAGGCGAATACGCCCAATATAGCCGAAATCCGTATTGGGTTGGAGGCGATGAACATGTACCCCAATGACCTCCGGCCCGACAGCGACCCCAGCATGTTGAATTGTTCCGTTAGGGTATAAAAGCCGTGCCCCTACAGCCCCAATTTTTGGTGAGGCGAGGGCCTCATGAACCATATTTGTGAGGAAGTCTGGCTGGGTGATGATAACATCATTATTGAGGAAAAGGAGCTGGTCACTTGTGCTTTGAGAGGCTGCACGGTTGTTGAGACGTGCATAATTGAAAGGTTCCTCCACCCGCAGGACAGAGACCTTTTTATGATTCTGGACGCTCTCCAACCAAGCGAGTGTATCTTTTTCTACAGAGAAATTATCGACCAAAATAATTTCAAATTGCCGATATTTTTGCGAGGCGAGCAAAGACTCGACACAATTACGCGTCATCTCTAGCTGATCACGGAAGGGGATGATGATGCTCACAGAGGGCTGCTTGCGGAAGGGCCATTGGATGGCATATAGGCTTAGCCGATCGATAGAGCTAACAGTGGCTTTAATCTTTTGGCGGTGGAGATGGGCTGTCACACACTCAACCCCCGCTTTTACAGCATAGCTCTTATTGCCGATATTGCTGGCGGTGGAGTTAGGCGTTTTGCGCCAATGATACAAAATCTCCGGTACATGATGGATGGCCTCGCGCGAGATGAGTTCCACCGCGCGGAGGAGGAAGTCATGGTCTTGTGCGCCATTATACTGCCCCTCTAGCGGGCCAATTTTGCGGACAAGATCGGCCTCCATAACAGTGAGATGGCAAATATAGTTACAGCCTAACAAATAGCGGTAATCGTAATCGGGCTTGAGGTTAGGCTCTAGGAAATGGCCTGCGGCATCCACTTTATCTTCATCACAATAAAGCAGTTTAGCCCCTGTTGTTAGGGCAGCGCGGACCATGCGCTCCAAAGCGACATCAACAAGGAGGTCGTCATGGTCAAAAAAGGCGATATATGCCCCACGGGCCGCTTTGATGGCCGCATTGGTAGCCCCAGCAATGCCTTGATTCTTCGGCAGGACGACAGAGCGAATGCGTTTATCGCTCTTGCAATAATCTTGGATGAGCTTTGTCGTGCGGGGGCATTCGCTGCCATCATCAACAAGGATGAGTTCCCAATGGGGGTAGGTTTGCCCAATAACGGACTCTACCGCAGCCCGGAAATCATCTTCATCAGGCCGCCATGTGGGGCAGAGGACGGAGATAAGAGGAGTTTCTTTGAGGGGATGAGCTTGCCGTTGGAGGGCGGTTTGCTCGCTAAGATGGGCATAATAACGGCGCGCCCAACGGTCATAATGTTGGAGGTTGAGAGGCCGTTTGGGGATGAGGTTATGTGTCTCTCGCCGTAAGGTAGTGAGTTGGCGATGGAGGTTAGCGATGGTGTTCTCAATCTGTACCAACTTGGCGGTGAGCTGGTCATCCACTAAGGCTGTGATAAAGGGGCTGCCTGCAAGGGGGGTGTGGTCTGGCAGGGTGGTAACGGTGAATGTGTGGGGGATACCATCGTGGAATTGTTGAGGGATGGGTACCTCAAAACCGCAATTTGGCTCACAATGAAGGGCTTCTGTAACATCGCCACGATAATGATTGGCGCGGAATGTTCCTAGGGAGATGCCATCTGCCTGAACAGAGATAACAACATTGCCCTCCCATGCTTCAGTGGGGCGATGTTGGGCAATGACCCAGCCGCGCAAAAACCCTTCATGCAGCCCATCAACACAACTTTTGTAATCTGTACGGGGGCATTGGGTAAAGGTGATGACCTCATGAGGGGTTAGGGGGTCCTCCTCATTAGGGAAGGGCAGAGCCGAGCGGTCCTCAAAGCGGATAGAGATTTCATGCGGCTCTTCATCAAAAGCGGCCTGAGGGAGTGTGAATTGAAAGCCCAGCTTCTCGCTCGGTGTGTGTAATGTCATGCGGACATCTTCGCGCGGGAGGTCGCATAATACTTGCATGACTTCCTGACCATCCATGATGACATGGATCTGAGCAGGTCGGAATGGGTTGCGTAAATTGATGGCCCATCCGCGGATAATGCCGCTATGGGTGTCTATGACGTCAACATAACCTCGGAATTGGCTGACAGGCAAAGACCCCTCCTATTTAAAGGTGTAAAACACAAAGTTTGTCATCAAGTTGCAATATAAGTGTGGCAGATGGATGACCGTCTCACCTAAATTATAGGGAAGTTAATAAAAAAACCAGCCATGATGCGTGAAACTGGCTTAATTGCTGCTCAGAGCGGTTGTTCTTTGCCAATGAGGGCGTTAATGCACGAAATGGGGCGGCACTAATGGTGGTGGTCGCCGTTGATGTTAAAATGGCCAAGGCTTCAGATAGATGCGCATGACGCCTGTAACGCGTTCCTCTCACCATAGAGTTGGGTTTGACACGGTCTTCCACGGGTTGCTCTGGCTATGTGCGATGCTTGTATTAGCCTCGCTAGGGGGTCTCATCCTGTTGATGGCAACAGGGGGATGGCAGGCTTTCACCGCTTTTGGGCTTGATTTCTTTACACGAACGTCTTGGAATCCCGTTAAGGATATATATGGGGTTCTAGCCCCGTTATTGGGCACTGTTGTTAGTACAGTCATTGCGATGTTAATTGCCGTCCCTCTGGCGTTTGGGACGGCTTTTTGGTTGGTTTATATTGCCTCCTCACGTTTTGCCTCAATTGTTGGGACAACCATCCAGCTTTTGGCGGCTGTGCCATCTATTATCTTCGGCATGTGGGGCTTCCAGACGATTGTCCCCTTCATTGCGCGTGATGTTCAGCCTTTTTTAAATCATCATTTTCGCCATACATCCATATTAGGGCCGATTCTCTCAGGCCCGCCCGTGGGGACGGGGCTTGTCACAGCGGGTATTATCCTTGCGATGATGATTGCGCCTTTCATCACCGCTGTGATGGTGGATGTGTTTGGGGCTGTACCGCCCATGCTGCGGGAGAGTGCTTATGGTCTTGGGGCCACACGCTGGGAGATGATGCGCAAGATTGTCGTGCCATGGTCGCGTAATGGGATGATTGGCGCGATTGTGCTGGGGATGGGGCGTGCCTTAGGTGAAACGATGGCGGTGACCTTCATCATCGGTAATGTGACGAGTGTTGGCTGGTCGCTCTTTGCCCCACGCAGTACGGTGGCCTCTTTGATTGCCCTACAGTTCCCAGAAAGTCCGGCGGGGTCTTTACGGCTTTCCTCACTGATGGCGTTGGGATTCATTCTTATGGTTTTGTCCTGTGTTAGCCTCGTGTTGGCGCGCTTGCTACGGGGGAAACGCTCATGAAGACGGGGAAGTCCGCTCTTATGCCCGCGCGTGATGATTGGCGGCCTAGTCGCAAGGCTGTGCGGCGGCGTGTTTGTAATAATCTCGCTACAGGGGCGAGTGTTATGGCAGGGTGTATCCTGCTCTTGGTGCTGGTCTCTATTTTATGGACGCTCTTACGCCATGGGCTAGAGGGTCTCTCTTGGGCGACATTGACGCGTACAATGGGACCGCCCGGATCTGGCGGGGGGTTAGCCAATGCGATTATCGGCAGCGTGATCCAAACGGGCTTGGCCTTATTGATGGCGGCCCCTGTTGGGTTGATGTGTGGGATTTACCTCTCCGAATATGGGCGGAAGGGGAATTATTTCGCCAGTGGGGTGCGGTTTGTAGCGGATGTGTTGATGTCTGCCCCGTCCATTTTGATAGGCTTGTTCATCTATCAGCTCTTGGTCGTGCCGATGGGCCATTTCTCTGGCCTAGCAGGGGCATTAGCCTTGGCGGTTTTGGCTCTGCCCCTGATTGTACGCACGACAGAAGATATGCTCCGACTCGTCCCTACAGCGATGAGGGAAGCTGGAGCGGCCTTAGGGGCGGCACGGTGGCGTGTTATTATCTTCCTTTGTTTACGCTCCGCGCGGAAGGGTGTGCTGACGGGGATTCTTCTCGCACTTGCGCGGATGGGTGGGGAGACGGCACCGCTTTTATTTACATCCTTGGGCAATCAAACCATGTCCACAGCGATGAATCGCCCTATGGCGAGCTTGCCAATAGCTATCTACCAATATGCTGGGGCCTCTTATGAAGACTGGGTGCAGCTGGCATGGACGGGGGCTTTGTTGGTGACCTTTGGCGTGCTTCTTATCAATATCACTGTGCGGCTTTCATCCCGTCACTGATGTCTAGGAGAGAGAGTTTCATGATGTCTGCTTCGATGCCATTTACCGAGCATCTCACCGGGTCATCAGGCGATGGGCCTGTTCAGGAGGTCGCCCTTTCTGTGCGGGGGGTTAATTTTTATTACGGCTCCCACCATGCTTTGCATGATATTTCGTTAGACTTCCCCGCACGTTGCGTTACCGCCATGATAGGCCCTAGCGGCTGCGGAAAATCCACCTTGTTGCGGATTTTTAACAAGATGTACGATCTCTATCCCGGCCAACGGGCAACGGGGGAGGTGATGTTTGATGGGCGCAATATCTTAGACGATTCGATTAGTCTTGATATGTTGCGTGCGCGTATTGGGATGGTCTTTCAAAAACCCACGCCTTTTCCGATGTCGATTTACGAGAACATTGCCTTTGGTGTGCGTCTGCATGAAAAATTGAGCCGTACGGAGATGGATGCGCGCGTGCAGGATGTTCTTACACGCGTGGCCTTGTGGAATGAGGTGCGTGATCGCCTCCATGCGCCAGCAACGGGGTTATCAGGCGGGCAGCAGCAGCGTTTATGCATTGCGCGTAGTATTGCCACCCGGCCTGAGGTTCTTTTGTTAGATGAGCCAACCTCTGCCTTGGACCCTATCTCCACCGCCCGGATTGAAGAATTGCTGGATGAGCTTAAAGAGGAGTTCACGATTGTTATTGTGACGCACAATATGCAGCAAGCAGCACGCTGTGCGGACCAAGTGGCATTCTTTTATCTAGGCCGTTTGATTGAGATGGACACGGCGGATCGTATTTTCACCAACCCGCGTCAGAAGCAGACGCAGGATTATATTACCGGTCGATTCGGTTAAGCGGGGAAGGGAGAAAGATTATGCCACATGAGCGTTCTCACATTGTTTCAAGCTACGAGCAGGAGCTAGACCAGCTGCGTACTATGATGGGGCAGATGGGACATATTGTGGAGGAACAAGTTACGCTTGCTCTCTCTGCCATAGCCGAGCATGACGAAGCCGCCGCTGACGAGGCAACGCGCCGCGACCCGGAGGTGGATGAGCTAGAGCGTGAGGTAGAAAGCCTTGTGATTCGCCTCTTAGCGTTGCGTAGTCCTATGGGGGCGGATTTGCGCGAGATTGTCGCCGCGTTGAAAATCACCGGAGATTTGGAGCGCATTGGTGATTATGCGGCCTCTATTGCGCGGAAGGCGATTAAAGCGGCTTCTAGTGAGGCGCAGATTTCATTTTCTGGCTTGCGGAGTATGTGCCGCCTTGTGCGGGATAATCTGAGCCGCACGGTAGAGGCTGTCATCCAACATGACCCGATTATGGCGATGGAGGTGTGGCACGCGGACCGTGGGGTGGATGAGCATTATGTGGCTCTTTTTCGTGAGCTTGTCACATATATGATGGAAGATGCGCGCAATATTCGCGCCTGCACGGAACTGCTCTTTATTGCTAAAAATCTGGAGCGCATTGGTGACCACGCAACCAATGTAGCAGAGCGTGTTTTCTATGCTGTCATAGGGGAGAATTTACCACCAGAGCGGCCCCGTGGGGAAAACCCAATCCGTGCTGTGAGCAAAGAGGTGTAAGCTTTTCTCTTTAAGTTTTGTATTACGTTATGAAAATCCCCGGTCAGCTTATGGGCTAACCGGGGATTTTTTAATTAAAATGGTATGGCCTCGTTAGGAGGGCTTTGTAGAGCCATCCTCCTCGTCTTCATCTGTCTGGTTGCGTTTGAGCAAGACCCACCCGCCATAGAAAATGAGAGCGAGAATGGGGATAGAGCCAACAGTGATGGTGCCAGAGGGATAATCAAATGCCATCATCACTAGCACGAGCAAGAGAAAGGCGAGCGTAAGCCAACCTGTATAAGGGGCACCGGGCATAGAGAAGCTGGTAGTGGCAATCCGTCCCCGTTTAATGGCCCGATGCAGGCGGAGTTGGCAGAGCAGAATGGTCGCCCATGTACCCAAAATACCAAGAGAGGAGATGCTCAATACAATCTCAAAGATTTGCGTGGGGTATAGGTAGTTCATCAAAACACCCACGAGATAGATAAAGAGCGTCACACCAATGCCGACATAAGGCACAGCATTACGGTTGAGCTTGCTCATGGCACTAGGGGCAGACCCGCCGAGGGCTAAGGCGCGTAAAATGCGGCCTGTGGAATATAAGCCGGAATTAAGGCTGGAAAGAGCCGCTGTGAGGACCACAAAGTTCATGATGCTGTCAGAGGCGGGTAGGCCAAGCTTGTGGAAGAAGGTCACAAAAGGGCTTTCCCCACCATGATAGGCTGACCAAGGCATGAGGCAGACGAGCAGGGTGACAGAGCCTACATAGAAGAAAATAATACGCCAAATGACGCTGTTAACAGCATTGGGGACGACCTTGCGGGGGTTATCGCACTCCCCAGCAGCAATGCCGATGAGCTCCGTTGCGGCATAAGCGAAGATCACACCTTGGATGAGCATTAATGAGGCGACAACCCCATGGGGGAATAACCCGCCGGACTGTGTGATGAGGTGAATCCCCGGGGTGTAAGGCCCAACATGGGTGCCGCTAAGAAGGATGTAGCCGCCTACTGTGAGGAAGATGACTAAGGTGAGAACTTTAACAAGAGAGAACCAGAACTCAATCTCACCAAAATAACGTACACCGGTAAGGTTTACCGCCCCGACAACAACAAGCGCACCAAGGGCAATCAACCATTGAGGGATGGCCCCAAAAATGGGCCAGTAATGGATGTAAAGCGCAATGGCGGTAATATCGACAATGCCCGTCATCGCCCAGTTGAGGAAGAAGAACCACCCCGCAGCATAGGCGGCTCCTTCCCCAAGGAACTCACGAGCATAGGTGACAAAACTCCCACTGCTTGGGCGGTACATTACAAGCTCGCCCATAGCGCGGAGAATCATAAAGGCGCAGAGACCGCAAATAGCATATGTGATGGCCAAAGATGGACCAACGACCTGAAGGCGCGAGCCTGCCCCAAGGAACAAGCCTGTACCAATCGCCCCCCCAATGGCGATCATTTGGACATGCCGCCGGCTTAAATCTTTTTGATACCCCTCATCACTGGTGGAGGTTGGGTCTGGGGTGGTTTGATCAGAGGAGGGTATAGTCATGCGTTCATCCTGCGATAGGGCTGTGTGCGGAGAAGGGCGCGGGTTAGTATTTCGCTCCTGTATGGTCTGCTATGTGTTATACGAATAGATTCTATAACTAACCCTTGGGACTTTGCCAATGGATGATGAGTTTAAAGCGAGATTTTAATAACCAATTACAGAGGCGTAATAATAAGCTGTTTTTATGACAGGGGGAGAGGGGTGCAGCCATGTAGGAAAATGCGTAATCCTTCTTCTAAATAACGCTGCAAATCGGCCTTGTTGCGTGCTGCTCCGCAATGGGCAAGGCGGGAGAGCATTGGCCCGCCAATGGTCAAGCCAAAGAGATGATCGGCGGCATCGGTGGCATTAGCGAAGGTGAGGGTGCCTGCCTCCTTTTGGGCTTGTAGCCAGTTTTGTACGTTCGTTTTACTGCCTGCGAGGTGAAAAAGCTCTGTCATGAGTTGTTGGATGGAGGGGGAGCGGTTTGTCTCCCCAATAATCGTGCGGAGAAGGCTGAGGCGTTTTTCACAGAGGAAAATATCAGCCATCTGAAAAATCATAAGGCGTAATTGGGATTCAAGGCTCTCATGAGGGTGAGGGGCAGGTGTAAAGGGGGGAAATAATTCTTCCAGAATGAGTTGTTCTATGAGATTCCGTTTGGACGGGAAAAAGAGATAGAGTGTTTTTTTAGACATGCCCGCTTGGTGGGCAATATGGTCCATTGTGGTATGGTGATAGCCTTGCTCCTGTAATAGAGTGCAGGCCACTTTGAGGATGGTGCTACGGCGGTCTAAATCCTGGGGGGTAGAAATGGCACCATACTCCTATTGACAGATGAGATAGAGGCTATAGCGGTCCTTTCATTATAGGAAAAGGGCTTGACCTGACAGATGGAAACTTATTAGTTTCCTCGCACTGCATGGTTTGTGTATAAAAGTATGAGAGACCCTGATGCAGGTAGCGTTATTTGCCTGTAGGTATAGTTTTCGGTTTTGCTAATCCTAAGAGAGCCAGTGTCATTTATGTCCATATGTCGCGTGTTTCCGGCTGTTTGTTTGTCCCGTATGGCTCTTTTGGGCGGGACAATGTTACTAGGCACCACCTTTTTAGCGGGCTGTCAGAAAAAGGCCCCGCATAAGGCTGCCGTGCAAGAGGTCGCTGTGGTGACTTTGCATAAGCAAAATGTCCCGATGGAGACCTCCCTCCCCGGCCGTGTGGAAGCTTATGAGCAAGCACAGATTCGCCCGCAGGTTGGTGGCGTGTTGGTCGAGCGTATGTTTGAGGAGGGGAAAGACGTTAAAGCTGGGCAGCAATTATTCCAGATTTACATTGCTCCCTTCCAAGCGGCGTATGACCAAGCGCGCGGACGGTTGATGGAAGCGCAGGCGAGTGCCATTCGTGCTCATGCGCAGTTGCGGCGGTATCAGTCCCTTGTGGGCGCGCGGGCGGTAAGTCGGCAGGAATATGATGATGCCTTGGCGACAGCACGGCAAGCGGATGCAGAGGTTGTGCAGAGTCAAGCTGCGGTGGAGAGTGCGCAGGTTAATCTTAACTATACGCATGTTTATGCCCCGATTGATGGGCGCATTGGTCGGACGCTTTACACAGCAGGGATGCTGGTAACGGCGAATCAGAGTGATGCGATTGCGGTTGTGACCCGGTTAGACCCTATCTATGTGGATGTGAATCTCGCTGCAGAAGATATGATACGTCTGCGGCGGGAGCTGGCCTCTGGTCAGTTAGAGCGTAAAGGTAGTGATGCTGCTGTAACGGTAGAGCTGCCTGATGGCTCCCTTTATGGGCATACAGGTCAGCTAGAACTTTCTGAAGTCACGGTGGACCCAGCAACAGGGACGTTGGTCCTACGCGGGGTGATGCCTAACCCCGATAAATTGCTTTTGCCGGGGATGTTCGTGCATGCCCATATTAAGGAGGGCAGCGACCCTAACGCGCTCCTTGTGCCTCAATTAGCGGTGCAGAGGACCCATAAAGCAGAGCCTTATGTCATGGTGGTGGATAAACAAAATCATGTTCATTTGCGGATGGTGACGGTGGGGCAGACCATAGGGGCTAATTGGCACGTTTTACATGGGCTGAGTGAGGGAGAGGCCGTGGTTATCTCTGGGCTACAGAAGATACGGGCCGAAGGTACGGTAAAGCCTCATGAAGCCGATAAAGCCGAGCTGGGGCTGGAGTAAGAGCGTATGTCTTTATCGCGTTTCTTTATCGACCGCCCTGTTTTTGCGTGGGTGGTTGGGCTGATTATTATGCTTGTGGGTGGTGTCTCCATCACCCGTATGCCGATTGCCCAATATCCTACGATTGCCCCACCGCAAATTGCCGTTGCGGTGGATGACCCCGGGGCCTCCGCCGATACGGTGAATAACACGGTGGTGCAGCCGATTCTCCAACAAATGTCCGGGTTGGACCATTTGGAGTATCTATCGGCACAGTCTTACGGCAATGGGCATATGGAAATTGACCTAACCTTTGAGCAAGGGACAAACCCCGATATTGCTCAGGTGCAGGTGCAAAATAAATTACAGCTCGCTCAACCGCGCCTCCCGCCGGAAGTGGTCAATCAAGGTTTGAGTGTCACAAAGGCTGCCAAGAACTTCATGATGGTGATTGGCTTTATCTCCACTGATGGCAGCATGAGCGGGAAGGACCTTTCCGATTACGTGGCCTCTAACGTGATGGACCCTCTCTCGCGTATTTCTGGGGTGGGGGACCATACGCTCTTTGGCTCCGAATATGCCATGCGTATTTGGATGGACCCTGATAAGCTGTATAAATATGGCCTGACAGTTGCTGATGTACAGCATGCGGTGCAGAATCAGAATATTCAGGTTGCCTCAGGGGAGCTAGGCGGCCTACCAGCACAAAAATCTGTAGGGTTTGATGCCACTATCATCGGTCCCGTCCGCCTGACAGACCCGGCGCAATTTAGCGATATGCTGCTGAAGGTCCAACAAGATGGCAGCCAAGTGCGGATGCGCGATATTGGGCGTGTGGAGCTAGGCTCACAGAGCTATAATTTCACATCCCGGTATAATAATGAACCCGCCACAGCCCTAGCCCTCAAGCTCGCCCCCGGGGCGAACCAGATGGTGACAGAAGATGCCGTGCGCGCGGAGATTAATCACCTCTCCCAGTTCTTCCCTAAAGGGGTGAAGGTGGTTTACCCGCTGGATACGGAGCCTTTCATCACGCACTCGATTGAGGAAGTGATTGAGACATTGGTGGAAGCCATCATTCTGGTTTTTGTCGTGATGCTCGTCTTTCTTCAAAATTTCCGCGCGACATTAATCCCGACCATCGCCGTGCCGGTGGTGTTGCTGGGGACGTTTGGGTTGCTGTCCATCATGGGGTACAGCATCAACACCTTGACGATGTTGGCTATGGTCCTCGCAGTGGGGCTATTGGTGGATGATGCCATCGTGGTGGTGGAGAATGTCGAACGTGTGATGAGTGAGAAGCATCTCCCCCCGCGTGAGGCTGCGCGTGAATCGATGGATGAAATCTCTGGCGCGTTGGTGGGGATTGTGTTGGTCCTTACAGCGGTCTTTTTACCTATGGCCGCTTTTGGTGGGTCCACCGGGGTGATTTACCGGCAATTCTCTATCACGGTTGTGGCGGCTATGTGGTTGTCCGTCCTCGTAGCGATGATTATGACACCCTCTCTTTGCGCTACGATGTTAAAGCCAACCAATCATGAGGTCCATTTTCGCCCAGCGATCTGGTTTAATAATGGCTTTGAGTGGCTAACGCATCGCTATATAGGCGGGGTGCGGCATTTATTGCGTTTACGGCTCCCGGCGATGTTAGTGTTTTTAGGCCTGACGCTGCTTGTGGGCTATATGTTCCTCAAGGTTCCAACAGGCTTCTTACCTGATGAAGACCAAGCCCTTATTTTTGGGCAGATTAGCACGCCGCCGGGGGCTACTGATGCACAGATGGGGGTGATTAACCATCGCATCACCGATTATGTGATGAAGACGTATAGCCATGATGTCGAATCTGTTTTTACGATGAATGGCTTTAGCTTTGCAGGGCAGGGGCAAAATGCTGGGGCGTTCTTTATCCGGCTGAAGCCATGGGATAAGCGACCGGGCTATAAACATTCCAGTATGGCGATTGCTAGTGAGATCATGAAGCATTTTGCTGGTGACCCTGCGGCGCAGATTTATGCTCTTAATCCTCCTGCGGTGATGGAGCTTGGTAATGCGACTGGCTTTGACTTAGAGCTTGAGGATAATGGTCATATTGGCCATCAAGCCTTCCTTGCGGCGCGTAATAAATTGCTTGATGAAGCGAAGAAGAACCCGTTGCTTGTGGCTGTGCGCCCAATGGGGTTGGAAGATGCGCCGCAATTTGTGTTGGACTTAAACCGTGAGAAAGCTAACGCGCAGGGCATTACCAACGAGGATATTAATACGACCATTCAGGGGGCTTTAGGCTCGATTTATGTGAATCAATTCACCCGGAATGACCGTGTAAAACAGGTATATATCCAAGGTGAATCTTTTGCCCGCATGAGGCCAGAAGACCTCAATCGCTGGTATATCCGCAATAATCTTGGCGAGTTAGTGCCCTTTAACGCTTTTGCCTCTGGCCATTGGATTGTAGGGCCGCAGAAGGTGGAGAATTATAACGGCCTTAATTCTTACGAGATTCAGGGTGTGCCTGCGGCAGGGGTAAGTGCTGGTCGTGCCGTTGCGGAGATAGAGGCCATCCTAAAAACGCTGCCCCCCGGTGTAGGGCATGAATGGACAGGTCTCACTTTTGAGCAATTAGCCTCTGGCAATGCTACAGGGCCGCTTTACGCGCTGGCAGTGATTGTGATTTTGCTCTGCCTTGCTGCTTTGTATGAAAGTTGGGCGATTCCTTTCTCCGTATTGCTGGTGCTGCCCTTGGGTGTCTTAGGGGCGATTGCCTCCACCCTATGGCGAGGGCTGAGCAATGATGTGTATTTCCAAGTCGGGTTGCTGACCACTGTTGGGTTGGCTGTCAAAAACGCCATTCTGATTGTTGAATTCGCCAAGGCCTTTTATGAAAGCGGCGATACGTTAGAAGAGGCTGTGTTGAAAGCGGGGCAAGAGCGTTTACGCCCTATTTTGATGACCTCTATCGCCTTTGTATGCGGTGTGTTTCCTTTGGCGATTGCCACCGGGGCCGGGGCTGCGGCGCGTGTAGCGATTGGGACCTGCGTTGTCGGGGGGATGATTACGGCAACGGTGTTGGCTGTGTATTTCGTCCCCATCTTTTTTGTCGTGGTGTTGCGGCTTTTTCGCGTCAAACGTCTTTCAGAGCGGCATGAAGCTGGGCAGGAAGGAGGCCAAGCATGAGCCTTTATAGCACAAAACGGAGCCTCACTTACGGGGTGATGGCTGTGGGCAGTATGCTGCTTGCCTCGTGCAATTTATCCCCGAAATATCACCGCCCAGACCCCGCCGTTGCGCAGAAATACCCAGCCGATGCGGAGTTAAAGCCTGGCCAGCCGGTACATCAGCGTGTCTCCGACCTTGGGTGGGAGGATTTCTTTACAGACCCCCGCTTAAAGGCCCTTATCACTTTGGCTTTGACCAATAACCGAGACCTCGCCGCGCAGATGGCGGCAGTCGCGGCAGAGCGTGGGCAGTATCAAGTACAGAATGCCGCCCTTTTCCCGACCATTTCGGCTGGTGGGGGAGCCCAATATGTGGGGCCATCGGATACGGCGGGCTTTGCCTTTGCGCCGGGTTCTGGCCGCTCAATTTCTACATTGCGTTTTTATCAGACATCCATTGGGTTCTCATCTTACGAGATTGACCTATGGGGGCGTATTCGCAATATGGCGCGCGCCCAGCAGGAGCAAACATTAAGTGCGGCTGAGAATCTGCGTAACCTGTGGCTGACGACAGTTTCGCAGGTGGCAAGCATGTATATTCAATGGTTGGCTGATAAGCGATTGCTAGACCTTGCGCGCAATACAGCGCGGACGCGGGCCGATACATGGCGGTTGAATGACCTTAAGTTTAAGCATGATGAGTTAGATGCGCTCACTCTCGCCCAAAGTGCGGCGGAGTTAGAGCAAGCACGCTCTGATGAGGAGAAAGAGACGCGGGCCGTTGCTGATGATGAACATTCCTTACAACTTTTAGTCGGCACGCCCTTGCCGGCGAATCTGCCCCCGGCTTTGCCGATGGGCCGACAAACGATGATTGCGGAATTACCGGCGGGTTTGCCGTCCGACCTTTTAGAGCAACGGCCTGATATCATGGCTGCAGAGCATCTGTTATTGGGGGCGAATGCCTCCGTTGGTGCGGCGCGGGCGGCCTTCTTCCCACGGGTAACCCTTACAGCGAATGAGGGGACAAGCTCGCTGCAATTTCGCAAGCTCTTTAGCCATTTGGCCGAAACATGGGGTGTCTCCCCTAATATAAGCATCCCCTTGCTCACATGGGGTGTGAATCAGGGGAACTTACGGACAGCAAAAGCAAGGCTTGCGCAGAATGTGGCGCAATATCAAAAAGCCGTGCAATCGGCATTTCGAGAAGTATCCGATGCGTTGACAGCGCGGGAGACTTATCGCCGGCAAGATGAACATATGGTTGTTTTAGAGACACAAACCCAACGGGCTTACGACCTCGCCCGGATGCGCTATCATGCGGGGATCGATAATTATCTAACCACCTTGGTGCAGGAGCGTCAGCTTTACCAAGCCCAGCAGAGCCGTATTGTTGTGGAGGCGGCACGGTTCCAAAATATGGTAACTCTTTATCGTGCATTAGGTGGGGGGTGGAGTCGTAAGAGCCAAGGGCAGAAGTAACGTACGCGCCGCATTGCGGTGGGTGAGGAGAGAGGCAATGGGTTTGGTAAAGACGCTCGGTTTAGGGCTAGGGCTGATGGCTCTGATGATAGGCAGTACGGGGCTTAGTTATGCTGATGATGGGGCTGATGGGCTAGATAGTGTTGTGCGTAAGCCCATGCCCAAAACCAGCTTGCCGCGTGTTCATGCTGATTACAGCATGTTCCATTTTGTCCCACGCGGGGATGAGGTGACGATTCAGCCAGAGCATGGGCGGTTGATTTTTCGTAAAAAGAGTGGCGTGCCTGATGGCTATGCCGAGCGGCGCGGTGCGGCGATTGTCTATTATGATTCCACAGGTAAAGCGGTGCGGATTCAGCGTCTCACCCCTGAGGAGCTGGACCGGATGACCCAATAAAGGGTCGTCGCTTTTTAGGCCTTCCACCGCCAATAGCCATAGAGGCCGAGAAGGGTATAGCCCCCGTAAAGCAAAGCGGTAATGCTGAGCGAACGGCTGAAGAAAAGCCCTGTATAAATTACATCAATCCCTGCCCAGAGCAGCCAGCTTATGCGGTGCCGCCGTGCGGTCCATAATTGAGCGAGTAAGCTGGCCCCGCTTAGGCCGCCATCAAGGAGGGGGGCTGGGTCGTCACTCCAACAGCGCAGGGCTATAACCCATAAGGTGGAGAGGATAAAAAAGCCAAGCGTCTCTATGATGGCTTTTTTGAGGGCCAGCGGCTGGGGCGGGAGGGCGTTTTGCCGTGCTTTATCCCGTGCCCATAAAGCCCAGCCATAAAGGATGGTGAGGCTAAACACCCCTTGCAATATGGTATCGGCATAAAGGCGGGCATGGAAAAAGACCCAGCCATAAAGAAAGGTTGCTAGGAGGGAAATTGGCCAGCCGATGAGGCAGCGTTGGGCGGTTAGCCATACCCCACTTGCACTAAAGCATGCAGCGATAAGCTCCATCATTTAACATGCCTCCAACATGCTTAGGAGGGTACGCCCTGTGGGGGAATGGAACCATTCTGCATGGCCGATGAGATAATCCCGCCAAGAAATCTCCGCCGCTGCTTGGTTATGGAGCGTATGGCCGTAATAAGCCGTTTCAGAGAGGGCAAAGGTCACATGGCAGAGGGGGAGCCAGCGTGCTGTGAGGTGTCGTTCTACGAGGTTTCTTGGGCGTTGGGCATCATAAGCGTGGAGGAAGGCGCGTAGCTGCTCCTCATGCACGGTGGGGGAGCCGTCAGGGGCGAGCCAGCTAATGAAGCTACGCTCTATCGCCACAGCGAGGTCAAAAGCGGCACTGGTTTGGTCACACATGCCGAAATCGAAGATACGCACGGCGGTGAGGTCTTGCCCCTCATTCTGCCATAAGAGATTTGCCCCATGCCAATCACCATGTCCCCAAAGGGGGCGGTCATGCGGTAAGAGGGGGCGTAAGGCCTGATGAAATGGCTCTAAAAGGGGCAGAACGTCAGAGCGTACATCCTCAAGGGAGTAAAGTGATGTAAGGCCCTTTTGCTGTGCTGCCCAAGGGAGGAGTGTATCGTCTAAGGATGGCCCGAGCAGGGGATGGCGGATGGAGGTGAGGGGGGGATTATGGCGCGGGGGCGCGTCATACCCCGCACTAGCGTGATGTAATTGGGCAAGGAGCCGCCCGCTAGAGTCCGCTTGGGGCGTGCTTTTATAAGGCCGCCATGATTCAAGCCCGCGATAAGCATCGTGCTCGGTAAAGAGGGGAAAGGCCTCATAAATATAATGCCCTTCTGCTTTGGCGGTGGTGCCATCCTCCATAGGGAGTGGGGCGCATACGGCTAGCCCTTGCGCTGCGAGATGTTGGGCAAAGCGATGTTCCTCTGTCACTGTGCGGGCGGAGCGCAAAGCCCGCCCATGCCGTTTGAGGAAAATATGCTGGCCATCCTGCAACGCGATGATGGCCGAGGCAGAAAAGGGCCGCTGGCTATGCCAGAGGATAGGATCGTTAGCGGGATGCATGCCCCAATGAGGCAAGAGAGTTGCTACATCAGCGCGCGTAAGGGCGGGCCACACACAGCTATTATAGCCGCTCTCTAAGCCAAGGGGGCGTGCAGACATGCTCAAAACCCCGCTGTAAAGCTTGCAAGGGCGGCAAAGGGACTGCCGATGAAGTAATCAGGGCTGGAGCCTTTAATGCGCGTCCCATGCAGGCCGGTTGTCGTATGAGCGTTAAAAGCGGTGCTGTTAATACCAGAGAGGTAACGTTGATTGCTTAAATTGCTCAGGTTCAGGCGCAAGGTGGGTTTTTTGAGTACGCCGATATTGTTAAAGCGGTACCCCAAAGCGAGGTCTGCCGTCATGATGGCAGGGATGCGCTCATCATTCATAAAGGTGGCATATTGGTGGCTCATATAATGCATCGTCATCATGCTGAAGAAGTGTCCATCATCATAGCGTAACCCCGCTCCCGCTTGGAAATGAGGGCTACGGATAGCCGTTTTGCCTGCTGTAGGGAGGAGGTCCCCCCTGGCGGCAATGTTACTATCGATGGTGGCATGGAGATATTCAAAAGAGGCATAGGGGCTGAGATGATGCCAAGGGCGTGTGCCAATCTCTACATCTACCCCGCGTGAGGTTTGTTTCCCCGCATTGATGGAGGTGGAGATATTGGGGTTATTGGGCTCCCCTGTTTTAATCTGCCGATTGCGGAAATTGTAGTTAAAGAAGGTCACGCTCGCAGTAATCCATTCCCCCGTACGGCGATAGCCGAACTCCTCTGCAATGGAATATTCATTTTTAAGATGGTTTGTCCCCGCTTTGCTGAGGGAGCCATTGGCGTTGCCATTCGCATCCGTCCCAGCATATTGGTTGTAATAGCTGGAGGCTGTTGGGGCGCGGAAGTTGGTGTTGACGTTGAGGAAGAGCTGGTCCTGCTTGGTAAAGTTCCACCTCATGCCAAAGCGCGGCAGTGGTTCGGCTTTATTACTAGAGATGGTCCGCTGAGGGCCGGGGACGTCATTTGTTCCCCAACGATGCATCATGACTTCTTTAAAGCCAATATCCATCGCTAATCTATCCTGCATGAGGGAGATATGGTCGCCTATATACAGCGCATTGACCTGCGACATAGTATGAAAGGCCCCCGCAAGGTAAGGGTTACCATTGGGCATTAGCACACGGTCACGCCGTTTATCGCCCCAAATATTGGCCGAACTTCCATCATCATTAACGGTGGTAAAGGGTTGGCGTTGGTTATCATCGGAGTAGTCATACCAATACCCCATAACGAAATCATTCCATTTATACCGGGCATGGAAGGCCATATTCACCCCAGCGCGATAGCTACGCTGCGTGTATTCGGAACGGACGGTTTGATTATCGGTTAAAGGGAGGGAGGAAACAGGCTGGGTGCCATAATAATTCCCTGTACCAGAGAGCTGGGAGCCGTACGGGAAGTTACCATAAGCACTTTGAGCATAAGGGGTGATGTCAAAACTATAACGCTGGTTAAAGCGCAGATGCACAGGCGCACCGACATAGAGCGTTTCCTCTGGGTCGCGGGAAAGCCGCCAGTAATTATAGCTATTATCGCCGGGTTCATAATGGTGGGTAAGGGCACCGCTATGGATGCCGTATGTTTTCCAATCCTTGAGGGACGTGAAGGGATAATAGCTGGTGATGGCCCTGTTCCATGACCCAACAAGGCTTGCGCGATTGTCCTGCCCCCATTCTTTAAGGAGCTTGAAGTCAATATGCTGGCGGGTATCGTACCCGCCGCTGCGCCAATTATCAGTATGGGTGTTGGAGTAAGAGGCAAAGCCGCGGACGCCACTATGACCAATCTCGCCTGTCTCAAGCCGGAGGAAGCCGCGCCGCGTGTTAAAAGAGCCATATGAGAAAGTGGCAAACCCGCCGGGTTTAAAGGCCGGGTCTAGGAAGGAGAGTTTCATCAATCCCCCAGCGGCATTGAGGACGGGGCTATCCAGGTCGGAGGAGCCTTGTTGCAGTCCAACGGTGCTGTAATTCTCTGTATCAGCAAATTGGTTGGGATACCCACCATAAGAGGCAATATCATTGAGGGGCATACCCTCTAAGACATAGCCAATAGCATCCCCATTTAGCCCACGGACACTGATATTCGTATTAGGGGAAATGCCAAAAGGGTCGGAGGTAGCAACATTTGCACCGGGTAAAATGGAGACAAGCTGAAAAGCCGAAGCCGTAGGGGCTTGTACATCCATATAGCTACGGCCCACCTCACTGATGGATTGCGTGCCATGTTGAGGGCGGATTAACCCCCCACCGCGTTGGGTGACCTCCGTTGTGGCATGGGTGGTGATATATTCCACCTCTTTTGCCTGCACATCATGGGGATGTGAGGTGGTGGGATGTGTTGGTGTGTGCGTGTGCGTCTGTTGGCCTTTTGTTTGCTCCTCAGCCAAGGCTAAGCTGGGGCAACATAAGGGGAGTAAGAGGAGGGCCCGCAAGCCAGAAAAAGATAAGCGCATAGAATCTTCACCTTCGAGAGGTCGATAGGGAAGGTTCGCTGGGCTGGCGTTAGTTCAGGGGAAGATGGGGGTGTTCCATCCATGCTATTTTCCTGTCCCTTCGCCGGTACGAACCGGATCAGGTTCAAAGGGTTGGATGGCCTTGCCCATCCTCTCAGCCTTGCAGATGAAGGCACCCCTCGGAACATGTGCTCTTCGTTAGCAGAGAAAGGCCCTTTTGTTCAAGTGCAAGGCTCTCTTGTAAAAATGCCTATTTCTGCCAATATCAAGCCTATGCGTTTTGTCCTTTTTATAATGGGGGTCTTATGCCCATAATTGCACCGAGCCTGCTTGCTGCTGATTTCTCTAATCTGCGTCAGGAAATGAGCGCGGTGGTGGAGGCCCCGTGGTTGCATCTTGATGTGATGGATGGGCATTTTGTGCCTAATATCTCTTTTGGGATGCCCGTCATTAAAGCCTTGCGGCCACATAGTCAGGCCAAGTTTGATGTTCATTTGATGATTGACCCTGTGGACCCGTATTTAGAAGCCACAGCCAAAGCGGGAGCAGACCATATTACGGTGCATGTGGAGGGGAATGCTCACCTGCATCGGACGTTGCAAACCATCCATGCCTTAGGCTGTAAAGCAGGGGTGGCGATTTGTCCTGCAACCCCACCAGAGGCTTTGTCCGAAGTGATGGATATGGTTGATATTATTTTGGTTATGACGGTTAATCCCGGTTTTGGGGGGCAGAAGTTCCTGCATGGTCAGCTTGCTAAAATCCGCACCCTTGCAGAGATGATCCGTAGGAGCGGGCGGGATATTACACTAGGCGTTGATGGTGGGATTGATGAAACCACAACCCCGTTGGTGACGGAGGCCGGGGCGACTATGCTCGTGGCAGGCTCTGCTATTTTTGGTAAGGGTGACCGCAAAGCCGCTATAGAGGGGATGCGCGCTGTAGCCCGCCCCGCACGCCGCGCTTGATGGAAGGGGAGCGGCTTGTTTAGGTCCTGCTGGCGGTATATTCGGCTATTATGTGCCTCTCTGCCAGCCCGTCAGCGGGACGAAGTTGGCCCTGTTTGTTTGTATCAAGACCGTGAAGAAGGGGACATTGACCAAGCCGCTTTATTGACGGGTGGTGTGTTCCGTTTTGCACAAAAGACCTATCGCTTGCCAATGCGGGATGTTTGGCAAAAGAATAATTGGCCTGAAGATGTACGCCGGTGGGTGTATAGCTTTGAGTGGCTGAAAGACCTTCGTACATTCGGCACAAATGGAGGGCGGTTATTAGCGCGCTCCATGGTCACTTCATGGGCAGACCGTCCTCCTAATGACCCCATCGCGCGGGAAGGTGGGGTGATAGGCCGCCGTTTAGCAAATTGGTTTGGGCATTATGAGTTCTGCCTCTCCACCGCTACAGCGAACACACAGCATATTGTGTTAGAGGCTGCGGTTAAAGATGGACGGCGGCTCTCGGCAATGTTGCCTCTTTCCTCATTAGGCTGGGAGGAGCTTGCGGCTCTGCGTGGGTTGTTAGCCGTTTATATGGCGGTGCCTGATTATGATGGCTTTCTCAAACGCTTTGAGGAGCAACTCCCCCATGTGCTGACCCGCTTGTTGGGGGAGGAGGGTATTGCGGCAGAGCGCAGCCCGGAGGCCCAATATCGCTGCGTGCAGGAACTTACTGCGATTCAAGGGATGTTCGGTGTTTTGCAATGGTTGCCACCGGAGTGCGTCTCTGTCGCTCTAGGGCGGGCTTGTGCAGTATTGCGGGCTTTCTGCCATGGCGATGGGGGGCTAGCTCTCTTTAATGGCGCGCAGGAACATGGCGCAAAAGCCATTACCGCTTTGTTAGAGCAAGCTGAACGTTACCGCATTGTTGCCTCGAGTTTGAGCCAAGGTGGTTTTGTGCGGCTTACAGCAGGGCGGGCCCTTTTATTGGTGGATGCAGCCCCACCCCCACCGCGCGGGTTGGACCGTATGGCCCATGCGGGGACATTGTCTTTTGAGTTCTCCCATCATCGGCAGCGATTATTTGTAAATTGTGGTTCTGCTATGGGCGGGGGGTGGCAACGCGCCTTGCGCTCGTCTGCTGCCCATACAGCCCTGATTGTTGAAGGAGAGTCCTCATCAGGGTTTGGGGCGGGTGGTCATATAACACATCGGCCTTCACAAGTGCGCTGCCAGCAAGAGCGAGAGGGCCGAGCAGACGCCGTGCATCTCTCTCATAATGGCTATTATCCCTCTCATGGGGTGATATGGTCCCGCTCGCTTTTCTTAGACCCTTCAGGGGAGGAGTTACGCGGTTGCGAGCGTGTGGAAGGGGAGCGTGATGTGCCTTTTGCGTTGCGCTTCCATATTCATCCTGATGTGCGGGTAGAGCGCGAGGATGAGGAGATTATCCTCCATACAGCCTCCGAGATATGGCGTTTTCATCAAACAGGTGGAGAGATAGCCGTGGAGGACGACCTTTATATGGGCCGCGGCACACCGGAGGAAACGCGCCAGATTGTCGTTTATTCCCGTCCCGGTCGGACGTTAACGTCACCTACAACGGAGAAGGAGGGGGCCGAGACACGCCCCCGCCGCCAGCAAAAGGTGGAATGGGTGCTGGAATATGTGCCCCTTTAGGGGCTACCCTGCTACCCTACCCGGATGAGGATATGTTTCTTCTTGCCGGAGGAGAGCTTTAGCGTGCCGTTTGTTAGGTCGGCAGATGTGATGATTTGATTCTCATCTTTGATGACGACATCATTCAGCCGGGCACCACCTCCGCGGATGAGGCGGCGTGCCTCGCCCCCGCTGGCGGCTAAGCCTGCCTCTGCAAAGAGCTTAAAGGCAGGCACACCCTCGGCAAATAGGCTAGCAGGCAGGGTGACTTCTGGCAGGGCGGCTTGTGTGCTGCCTTGCTCAAACACGGTGCGGGCAGTTGCAGCGGCTTCCTCAGCGGCAGCACGGCCGTGGCAGATGGCTGTGGCCTCTGTAGCCAGAATCTTCTTAGCTTCGTTAATCTCTGTTCCTTCCAGCGCGCCGAGGCGTTCACATTCCTTCACGGGGAGGTCGGTAAACATTTTGAGGAAGCGGCCTACATCCGCATCTTCCGTATTGCGCCAGAACTGCCAGTAATCAAATACAGGCCGCCGCTCCTTGCGGACCCACACCGCCCCATTGGCGGACTTGCCCATCTTAGCCCCGGAGGAGGTGGTAACAAGCGGTGTTGTCAGCCCAAATAGCCGCGCTCCATCGGTACGGCGAGCGAGGTCAATGCCGGAGACGATATTGCCCCATTGGTCAGAGCCCCCCATCTGAAGGATGGCCCCATGACGGCGATAGAGCTCCCGGAAGTCGAATGCTTGAAGAATGGAGTAGTTGAATTCTAAGAAGGTCAGCCCCTGCTCACGCTCAAGACGTTGCTTCACACTCTCAAAAGAGAGCATCCGACTGACAGAGAATTGCACCCCAACATCTTGCAATAGGCTGATGTAAGAGAGCTTATCCAACCAATCCGCATTATTGACGAGGCGACATTTACCATCATCAAAATCCAAAAATTGCCCCAGTGAGGCGCGCAACCCTGCGAGATTATGGGTGATGGTCTCGTTGCTCATCAGCGAGCGGGCTTCATCGCGGAAGGACGGGTCACCAATTTTCGCCGTCCCCCCACCGATGAGCGCAATAGGGTGATGGCCGTGCTTTTGTAAGAGCCGCAACATCATAATCGACATCGCATTACCCACATGCAGGGAATCAGCTGTAGGGTCAAAGCCGATATAAGCCGTAATGGGGCCTTCCTGCATAAGAGCATCCAACGCCTCATAATCAGTGCATTGGAAAATCATCCCACGGGCCTGAGCTTCTTGCAGGAAGGGGCTTTTAAGTGTGATGTCGGTCATGGAAAAGCTCTTTTCTGAAGTCTATAGCAAGGGGGATCGCTTAGCCGATGGCTTCTGCCTCATGCTCTGGCTCTGCATCATGTTCTAGCGCGGGGGCGGCGATAGAGGCAGGCTCTGGTGCAAAGAGGTTTTTCTGCCGGGTGGTGACATGGTCCTCCAACGCATCGGCAATCAGCTCCGCTTGCTGGGAGAAGATGTGGTCTGCCTCTGGGAAGAGGCGATAATCCACCGTCACATTCTTTTGTGTGTTGAGCTTCTCAACCAGTTTACGGATGACAGGCTCTGGGGCCATGTTATCTCGCCCACCAGCAATCATTAACCCGCTACAGGGGCAGGGGGCGAGGAAGTTGAAGTCATAATCATCAGCAGGGGGGGCAACGCTAATCCAACCGCGGATTTCTGGCCGGCGCATCAGCAGCTGCATCCCTACAAAGGCCCCGAAGGAATATCCAGCAATCCACAACTCCGAGGAGTTGGGGTTAATCATCTGCATCCAGTCCAGAGCAGCTGCTGCATCGGAGATTTCCCCAATACCGCCATCATAACGGCCTTGAGAGCGACCAACCCCGCGGGAATTATAACGCAGGACGGAAAACCCCATCATCTGAAAACGCCGATACATGGTGTAAGTGATGCGGTTGTTCATCGTCCCGCCATGGAGCGGGTGGGGGTGGATGACAAGGGCGAGAGGAGCGTTAGGGTCTTCGGAATGGTGATAATGGCCTTCGAGCCGCCCATCAGGGCCAGCGAACATGACTTCAGGCATGCGTCTCTCATCTTTATTGTCCACCCTGACCATCCCTAAAATATGGAGGGTAAGGTGATGTACGAACCGATTATGCCCGGCCTTTGTGGGACCGGGCATGATTTTGCGCCCCTCGCAGATGGATGGACACCAAGCCGGGAGAGGTATATCGGCGTTGTATATCGGTTTTGCTTTACTAATTTCTAGTAAAATCGACTCTCACATGCCGGTTTTTTCAAAAAAGTAAATCAGATTATGTTTGTCTCTTTATAGGGGTCAGGTTTATCAGAGGCAGCAGAAAGAGGAGGAGTCTCCATGCTTCATGCCCCGCCTTCACAGCATAACCCGCTTTATTTGGATGCTAATGCGACAGAGCCGTTACGCCCCATAGCCCAACAGGCGTTGAATGAGGGGCTTGCCCAGCTGGGTAATCCTGCCTCTGTGCATACAGCAGGGCGTAAGGCCCGTGTGATGCTAGAGCAAGCACGCAAACAGCTTGCTGGGACCTTTGGGCGAGAGGCGGATAGCTTTGTGTTCACCTCCGGTGGGACAGAGGCGAATACGCTTGCCGTGCATGGTTTTGGCCATGCGATAGGGCGGCCTATCCTCATCGGTGCGACCGAGCATGACGCCATTCGTAAAGCCGCGCCGGGAGCATGCGTGATTCCGGTGGATCAAAATGGTCTCATAGAATGTGCAGCTTTGGAAACACAGCTTGCCTCCCATGCAGCAGAGGCAGGTGCGCTCGTATGTATTATGGCGGCGAATAATGAGACAGGCGTGTACGCACCGTTGGAGGATATTGCCGCTTTATGCCGCCAATACGGAGCGCATTTGCATATTGATGCGGTGCAAGCAGCGGGGCGGATGAGCGGGACAGACCCTTTCTCTCAAGCCGTGGCGTCAGGGGCGTTAGTAGGGGCGAGCCTTGCTTTATCTGCCCATAAGATGGGTGGGGTAATGGGGGCGGGGGCTCTTCTTCTGCCAGAGGACCGGCCCTTACCCCCCCTTCTTCCCGGTGGGGGGCAAGAGCGTGGACGGCGCGGGGGTACCCCCGCCCTTGCAGCGCATCTCAGCATGGCCGCTGCGTTGGTGGAAAGCCAGCAGCAAGAATGGAGTCGCCTGCAGATATTGCGTGATGAGCTAGAGGCCATCTGCTGCCATGCAGGGGCGGTCATTATGGGCCGTGACGTCCCGCGCTTGCCGAATACGGTGAGTGCCCTTCTACCCGGTGTAGCGGCGCAGATGCAGCTTATGGCCTTGGATATCGAGGGTTATTGCGTCTCTGCTGGCTCGGCCTGTTCATCCGGCAAAGTGGCGCGCTCCCATGTGTTGGAGGCTATGGGGCAAGGCGAAGGCGCGGGGCAGGCGATTCGCATCTCTCTGCCATGGAATGTGCAAGCAGAGCATGTGCGTGCCTTTGGGCAGGCTTATAGCCGTATGGCGCAGCGATTTGCCGAGCGTGGCCTCTTACAAAATAATCGTACTACGTCATGAAGGCGGATAAGCAGGAGGTTATCTATTTAGATTACCTCGCGACAACCCCCTGTGACCCGCGTGTTATAGAGGCCATGCTGCCCTATTTTACGGCGTCCTTTGGCAATGCTGGGAGTGTGCATCAGCTTGGCCGTGCGGCGGAGGAGGCCGTAGAGGAGGCCCGCCAAGAGATGGCGCAGCTTTTGCAGGTGAGCCCTCATGAGGTGATATGGACCTCGGGGGCGACTGAATCCAATAATCTGGCCATTAAAGGGGCGGTGCGGTTCTTAAAGACGCAGGGCGATACAAGACGGCGCGTCATTACAGCCGCAACGGAACATAAATGCGTGTTGGAGGCTGTGCGCTCCCTCGCAGATGAAGGGTTTGAGCCTATTATCCTCCCCGTAGGGCCTGATGGGCGTGTAGAGCCAAACCGATTAGCCGAGGCCTTAAAAACACCAACCGCGCTTGTAAGCCTCATGGCAGCGAATAACGAGACAGGTATAATCCACGACATTCCCCAGCTTATGCCGCTTATCAAGCAAGCAGGGACGTTGCTGCATGTTGATATGGCGCAGAGGTTCGGTAAATTACCATGCAGTTTAGAGGGGATCGACCTCGCCTCATTCTCGGCCCATAAGCTATACGGCCCTAAAGGGGTCGGAGCGTTATATATAAGGCGGCGGCCTCGTGTGCGGCTATTGCCTTTAATCTCTGGTGGAGGGCAGGAGCGTGGTATGCGCTCTGGCACATTGCCTGTCCCGCTCATTGTGGGGATGGCTGTCGCTGCACGTCTTGCCCTAGCCGCCCAGCCGGAGGAGGTGCCGCGCCTTATGGCATTGCGCGGCCAGCTTTGGCAGGCTATGCAGAGGCTTTGCCCAACAGCGCGGCTTAATGGCGGCCAAGCTCCGCATCTGCCGGGTGTACTGAATTGCTGCTTACCTGATGGGCCGGAGGCTCAAGACTTGATGAAATCCCTGCCGGGGCTGGCTTTTTCGGCTGGTTCAGCATGTTCGGCAGCGTCTGGTGCGCCGTCTTATGTATTGCAGGCAATGGGCTTGACCGATAGAGAAGCACGCAGGAGCTTGCGTCTTTCGGTCGGACGCTTTACCTCAGCAGATGACGTGGAACGCGCAGTGGCTCAATTTAGGCAGGTTTTAACAGGTGGTTAACCACGCCTGTGTGGATTTCAGAGGGAGTGAGGGTTTATGCCACGGATGGTTTTTGTTGAGCGTGATGGTAGCCGCCATGAGGTGGAGGCACAGGCAGGTCTCTCCGTCTTGGAGATTGCCCATGAGCATAATATCGACCTTGAAGGAGCCTGTGAGGGCTCCCTAGCATGTGCGACATGCCATGTTATCGTGGACCCAGCATGGGCCGATAAACTCACCAGCCCAACCGATGATGAAGAAGATATGCTCGACCTCGCCTTTGGGCTGGAGAAAACATCGCGCCTTGGCTGCCAAATCATCATGACAGATGAGCTGGATGGCCTTGTCGTTCATCTTCCCAAAGCGGGGTAAGGTAAGCGTTATGCGCATCCTTGTAGCTATGTCTGGTGGGGTCGATAGTTCTGTTGTGGCAGCGTTGCTCAAGCAGCAAGGCCACGAGGTCATCGGGGCCACCTTACAGCTTTACGACCATAGCGGCCCCGCCAAGCCGGGGGCTTGCTGTGCAGGGCGGGACATTATGGATGCGCGTTTAGTGGCGGAGAAAATCGGTTTTCCTCATTACGTTATTGATGCGGAGAGCCGCTTCCGCGATAGCGTTATTGAGAGTTTTGCCGATTCTTACGCCCGGGGAGAAACCCCTGTCCCTTGTGTGGCTTGTAATCAGGGCGTTAAGTTTACGGACCTCCTGACAATGGCGCGGGATTTAGGCTGCGAGGCTATGGCGACTGGCCATTATGTCCGCCGGGTTGAGGGCCCTACTGGGGTGGAGATGCACCGCCCTGTGGATCGGGATAGAGACCAAAGTTGGTTTCTCTTTGCCACAACGCGGGAACAGTTGGAGTTCCTCCGCTTCCCCCTTGGTGAGATGCCCGATAAAGCTCATGTCCGTGCCTTAGCGGAGGAGCTAGGGCTGGATGTGGCGACAAAGCGCGATAGTCAGGATATTTGCTTTGTGACGAATGGCTCTTACGCCACATTGGTGGAGAAGATGCGACCAGAGATTGGTGGGCCGGGCGATATTGTAGATGAGCACGGCAATGTGCTGGGCCAGCATGAGGGGATTGCGCGTTACACTGTGGGGCAGAGCCGCCGGTTGGGGGATATTCATACCGGTACGGGGGAACGTCAGATGGTCACGGCGATTGATGTGCCTTCCCGCCGCATTATTGTTGGCCCGCGTCAGAAGGTCATTCATGATGAGAGCCGCCGCATCGTCCAGCTAAGGGATATGAATTGGCTGATTGATGCCCCAGCAGACGGCGTGCGCTGCGGAGTGCAGCTACGCGCGCGTGAGGGGTTGCGTCAAGCCCTTATACGCCCCTTAGAGGGGAATCGGGCAGAGGTTCAGCTCGAAGAGCCCGCTTTGCCCGCACCGGGGCAAGCATGTGTGATGTATGAGGGGGAGCGTGTTCTGGGTGGTGGGTTTATTCTCGCCTAAACGCTCTACTATATGAATCACATCTTATTGATTTTATGGGAGGAAAAGAGTCGCTTTTGCGAAAGAGGGGCGCAAAAGTGGGCTCTGAAGGTGTTATTTGGCCTCTTAGAGGGGGCCACGCTTTAGGAATGTTTCGATTTTAAAATATATTTTGCACAAATCTTCCTTTTGGATATGGACAACCCCCTATGTTTCATGGTCTGGCTGGAGGTAGAGAAGTTCTTTCTCCACCAGCAACGGGAAGTGATTATCACGCTATCAGCTTGAGGGTTTGGTATGGCTTATTTTGTACGTCATTTTGGTTCATTACCGGAACGTTCCGCTCTGCGGAAGGCCATTGCCGAGAAAATCCGGTACCCAGAGCAAGCCTGCGTTGAGGCTTTGATTCCAGCCGCTGAGATGAGCGTTGATGAGGAAGCAATCGCCAGCAAAGTTGGGCTTTCTCTAGCGCGTGCGCTGCGCGATCATCGCCAGCCAGGCCTTGTTGAGACCTTGGTGCAAGAGTTCAGCCTTGCCTCATCGGAGGGTGTGGCTCTGATGAGCATGGCCGAGGCTTTGCTGCGTACACCAGACCATGCCACGCGTGATGCGTTGATTCGGGACCAAGTTGGTGTGGGGGACTGGCTCTCTCATATGGGGCGTGATCGTGGCTTGATCATCAATGCAGCCTCATGGGGATTGGACATTACCGGCCGTCTCGTTGCGCCTAAGCGGCGTATGGGCGTGATTCATCGTCTGCTGCGTGATCGTGGGGAGCCGATTGTCCGCCGGGCTGTGCAATTTGCAATGCAGATGATGGGCCAGCAATTCGTCCTTGGCCAGACTATTGAAGGCGCATTGAAGGATTCCCGCAAGCGTGAGGCACAAGGCTTTACCTATTCCTACGATATGCTGGGTGAGGCTGCGTTGGACCATGCCGATGCCGAGCGGTATCAGGCGTCTTACCATGCAGCGTTGGAGGCTATCGGTAGCCGGGCTAAGGGTGAGAATGTCTATGAGCGTCCCGGCCTATCCATTAAGCTTTCTGCCCTGCATCCGCGTTATGAGCGGGCAAAGCGTGAGCGCGTGTTGGAGGAGCTGCTGCCAACTGTAAAAGCCCTCGCTGTGCGGGCGAAGCATTACAATATCGGCTTGAATATTGATGCTGAAGAAAGCGAACGGCTGGATATTTCGCTCGATATTCTGGAAGCTTTGTGCCGCGACCCAGAGTTGACGGATTGGGATGGCATCGGCTTTGTTGTGCAGGCTTATGGGCGGCGCGCTTCAGCTGTGTTGGATTACATCATCGCCCTTGGCCGTGAGACGCATCACCGTGTGATGATTCGCCTCGTAAAAGGGGCGTATTGGGATAGCGAGCTGAAGAAGGCTCAAATTGATGGTGTTTCGGACTTCCCCGTCTTTACGCGTAAATGCCATACGGATGTTAGCTATATTGCATGTGCGCGTAAGCTCTTAGGGGCAATGGATGCGATTTTCCCACAATTTGCGACACATAATGCGCGGACAGTGGCCACGATTTACGCAATGGCTGGTCAGGACTTCCAACCGGGGCAATTTGAGTTCCAATGTCTGCATGGCATGGGTGAGGCCCTTTTTGAGCGCGTTGTGGGGGCAAAGAACCTCAACCGGCCTTGTCGGATTTACGCCCCGGTGGGGACATATGACACGCTGTTGGCCTATCTCGTCCGCCGCCTATTGGAGAACGGAGCGAACTCCTCCTTCATCAATCTGCTTGGTGACCCCAACATTCCGCTAGAAAAATTGGTGGAGGACCCTGTTAAGGTTACGCGCTCTTATAGCCCTGTGGGAGCCCCTCACCCTGAGATTAAAAAACCGCTCGATATGTTCGCGCCAGAGCGGCAAAACTCTAAGGGTATGGACCTGAACCATGAGCCTGTTTTGAGCCATCTTGGCGAGGTGCTTTACAGCCTGCCAGAGCAGTATGAGGCTTATCCGCTAGTGCCCGGTTTGGGTGAGGCGACGCGTCCGGTTCATCCCGTTACAAACCCTGCGGAGCGCAAGGATCAGGTCGGCCAAGTGACCTTTGCGGTGCCTGAGGATATTCGCCACGCTGTAGATGTTGCAGAAGCAGCTTTTGCAGGCTGGGCCGCACGTCCAGCTGAGGAACGTGGTGCGATTTTGGAGCGCGCTGCTGATTTGCTGGAGGAACGCTACATTGCCTATATGGGGTTGGCCGTGCGTGAGGCAGGGAAGTCCTACCCCAATGCTGTGGCTGAGGTCCGTGAGGCGATCGACTTCTTGCGTTATTATGGCGGGACAGTCCGGCGGGAGTTTAATAATGAGACGCACCGCCCCCTAGGCACTGTGGTGTGCATTAGCCCGTGGAACTTCCCGTTAGCGATCTTCCTTGGTCAGGTGTCCGCTGCTTTGGCTGCGGGGAATACCGTCATCGCCAAACCGGCTGAGGAAACCCCATTGATTGCTATGGAAGCTGTAAAGCTTCTGCATGAGGCAGGTGTACCAGAGGAGGTTGTGCAGTTCCTTCCCGGTGAAGGGGATGTCGGGGAGGCCATGGTGGCAGACCAGCGCATCGGTGGTGTGATGTTTACGGGCTCTACCATTGTTGCGCAGATTATTGCACGTCAGTTGAATGGCCGTTTAGGCCGCAATGGTCAGCCTGTTCCACTTGTGGCGGAAACTGGCGGGTTGAATGCGATGATTGTCGATTCCTCCGCTTTGCCAGAGCAGGTGGTGAAGGATATCGTCTCCTCCGCTTTTGATAGTGCGGGGCAACGCTGTTCGGCTCTGCGCGTGCTATGCGTGCAGGAAGATGCTGCGGATCGTATCATCTCCTTGCTGAAAGGCGCGATGGAGGAGTTACGGATTGGGATTCCCGCCAAGTTGCCAACTGATGTTGGGCCTGTCATTAGTGAGGTCGCTCGCAAAGGGATTAACGATCACATCGAGGCTCTACGCCGCCGGAATCACCCTGTCTTCCAAGCTCCAACCGTGGAGGAGGAAACACAAGGGGGGACGTTTGTGCCACCAACCTTGATTGAGGTGAGTTCCATCGCTGATGTTGGCGGGGAGATTTTCGGCCCTGTGCTGCATGTCCTACGCTATAAACGTGATGAGCTAGAAGCCCTTATCACACGCAGCAATGCAGGGGGGTATGGCCTCACCTTTGGTGTGCATAGCCGTGTTGCCTCTCGCATTGACTTCCTTGTGGAGCGGGTGGAAGCAGGGAATATCTACGTTAATCGCAATATTGTTGGGGCGATTGTAGGTGTGCAACCCTTTGGTGGGCATGGTCTCTCTGGCACGGGGCCAAAGGCTGGGGGTCCGCTGGCCTTGCGCCGCCAGTTGGCAGATGCTCCACGGACGCCACTCGCACAACCGGGGGCAATGCCGGCTATGGCACGCTCATGGTTGCTATGGCTGGGCACGAATGATCGCGACCTAGCCCATGAGGTCACACCTTGGATGGATCATGGCTTGCTTTCCTGCAAGCTTGCGCTGCCATCCCCGGTTGGGGAGAGCAATACTTACACGTTGGAGCCACGGGGCCGCGTCCTCGCTGTGGCAGAGACGGAGCAGGGCCTAAAGCGCATGATCAGCTATGCCATTAGCTGTGGCAATGAGGTCATCGCTCTTGCTGCTCCTGCGGTGATTAAGACGTTGGAGACCATGCCAGATGTCCTACGGGAGGCAATTCATCCTGCTGATTCGTTAGAAGATGTTGAGGCATGCTCTGTCATTCTTGCTGAGAGTGCGCATGAGGGGCTGTGGCAGATTGTGGCGGACCAGCTCAAAAACCCTGATGCCCCTGTACCGTTGGTCTATTGGGCAGATGGCTCCACCCTTCAGCCGGAAGCTTTGGTGCAAGAGAAGCTAGTGAGCGTTAATACGGCGGCTGCTGGTGGTAATGCGGAGCTGATGGCTCTGAGCTAAGAGGGGCTTCCGCTTTATAGATGAAGAAGGCCGGGTGAATCATAATCCACCCGGCCTTCTTCGTGCTATATGCAGGGTATGGATAAGAAAAAGGGGGGAAGAAGCCATGGCTCTTTCCCCCCTTTTTATGATGATATGTCCTGTTCTGCTTTTAGGTGGTAGGGATTTTTGTTTTGGGCAGGGGGAGGCATCCTTCTGGCGTGGCAACGCGGAGGAAGTTGGCTAACTCACGGAAGGAGGTTGCTCGTGGGTCGGATGGACGCCAGACAAGGCTAATTGTCCGCCGGGCTTCAGCCTCGTTAAGTTCACGAATCGTAACAAGCCCCTCAAACTCATGCCGATTATTAAGAGCAAGGCGCGGTATGAGGGAGAAACCTTCTCCTGCGCCAATCATGTGCCATAACATTTCCAAGCTAGTTGCAAGACGCTGGTCTTGGGCGCGGAAATTGCTGGGGCAGAGGGAGAGAGCTTGGTCACGCAAGCAATGGCCATCCTCCAACAAGAGCAAATCAGGGCGTGCTAGGTCATTGATGGAGAGATTCTTCTTATGGGCAAGCTCGTGGTCTTTTGGGAACACAGCTAAGAATGGCTCTTGAAAGAGCGGCGCATGCTCTAGCGATTCGGTCGCGGTGGTTGGTGCCATAAAGGCAACATCAAGGCTACCTTGGCGGAGAAGCTGGACAAGGTTTGGCGTTGTATTTTCGCTTAACCGCAAACCGAGCTGAGGGTATTTTTGCCGCAACCGTGGGAGAAGGCCGGGAATATAATAAGGCCCTAAGGTTGGGATAACGCCGATATGCAGCAAGCCATCCAGCGGCCCCGTATGAGCGCGAGCGACTTCTAGCAGATTGCGAGCAGAAGCGAGGACGTCGCGCCCTAAGGCGATGAGTCGTTCACCTTCTGGCGTGGGGGCAACATGCCGGCGGGAGCGTTCGAACAAAGTAACATTAAGAAGCTGCTCTAGCTTGCGTACTTGCTCAGAAAGCCCCGCCTGACTGACGCCACAACGCTCAGCCGCGCGGGAAAAATTACGCAGATCATCAACTGCGACAACATATTCGATGTCCCGTAGGGACAAACCGGAGAGAGGAACGTAGGACATAGAGTCTATCCATAAGCGGAGTTGGAGGCAGAGCCAAGAGGGAAAGATGGAAAGGAATGAAAGATTGATAATGATTCTTAATTATACTCATAATAACTCTCAATTAGACGTTACCCTTAGGGTGGGGTACCAATAAACTTGCTTGACTTTCTCGCGCTTCGGTTGCTCCCATGAGGGGCTCCACAAGTTCGGTGGAAGTTTACACTTTGTTAGTAAATGAGGAGGTCTCCATGCCTGCTATTGGTTCCGAAATTAAGCCTTTTACCGCTCAGGCTTTCCGTGATGGTAAGTTCCTTCAGGTCTCCGATGCGGACCTACGCGGCAAATGGTCTGTCGTCTTCTTCTATCCGGCTGACTTCACCTTTGTCTGTCCGACAGAGCTGGAAGACCTCGCTGAGAATTACGCTACATTCCAAAAGCTGGGTGTAGAGATCTTCGGTGTCTCTACCGATAAGCACTTCACGCATAAAGCATGGCACGACACATCCCCAGCTATTGGGAAGGTGCAGTACACCATGATCGGCGATCCTTCTGGTGATATTGCACGTAACTTCGATGCTCTGCGTGCTGATGGCAGCCACACAGCTGACCGTGCGACCTTCCTGATCGACCCAGAAGGGAAGATCCAGTACATGGAGATCACTTCCGAGGGCGTAGGCCGTAGTGCTGCGGAGCTGCTCGATAAGATCCGTGCCGCTCAGTATGTTGCAGCTCACCCCGGTGAGGTCTGCCCTGCTAAGTGGAAAGAGGGCGGTGATACAGCTACTCTGAACCCTTCTTTGGACCTGGTCGGCAAGATCTGATCACATCCTATTAAGGGATATTGGTGGGGGCCTCTCCCCACCTTTTTGGGGAGGCGTGCTGTGCTGTGGCGCGCCTCCTTTTTCATAGGGCTTATGGCCTTAACAGAGTGTTTTTGAGCACCAGAGCTTCTGGAGAGAATCATGCTGAACGATGATCTTAAAGGCCAGCTGAGAGGGTACCTCCAGCATCTGCGCCATAATATTGTGCTTGTTGCCTCCCTCGATGAGGGCGACAAGTCCCGTGAGATGAAGGAGTTTCTGACAGAAATTTCCGAACTCTCTGATAAAGTTTCCTATCAAGATAATGGCACGGACTCTCGCCGTCCTTCCTTTGTGATTCGTGCTGCGGATTCTGATGTTCAGGTCTGTTTTGCCGGTATCCCAATGGGGCATGAGTTCACCTCTCTGGTGCTGGCTCTGCTACAGGTGGGCGGTCATCCCCCAAAAGTTGAGGCTGAGCAGATTGCGCAGATTAAGGCTCTAAAGGGTGAGTTCCACTTCGAGACCTATTTCTCCCTTTCCTGCCATAACTGCCCAGATGTTGTGCAGGCTCTCAATACGCTGAGCGTGATTAACCCGAACATCCATCATACCGCTATTGATGGGGCATTGTTCCAAGATGAGGTGAATGAGCGTGATGTACGCTCTGTGCCGCAAGTCTTCCTCAATGGGGAGCGTTTCTCCACCGGGCGGATGGAACTGCCGGAGATTCTGGCTAAGATTGATACAGAGGGTGCTGCAAAAGCCTCTGAGAAGCTGAATGATGAAGCCCCGTTTGATACGTTGGTGATTGGCTCCGGCCCAGCAGGCTGTGCTGCGGCGATTTATACCGCGCGTAAAGGTGTGCGGACCGGTATCCTGGCTGAACGCTTTGGTGGTCAGGTCATGGATACAGCCGGGATTGAGAACTTTATCTCTGTACCGGAGACGGAAGGCCCCGCTCTGGCGAAGAATCTGGAGCAGCATGTTCGTAGCTATGATGTTCGTGTCATTACGGCGCAGCGTGCAGCAAAGCTCATCCCTGCTGAGAAGGAAGGTGGGCTGCATGAGATCGTGCTGGAGAGCGGCGCGCATCTTAAGGCGCGTACCATCATTGTGGCAACGGGTGCTCGCTGGCGTCAGCTGAACGTACCGGGCGAGGAAGAATATCGTACACGCGGTGTGGCGTACTGCCCGCATTGTGATGGCCCATTCTTTAAGGGACGTCCGGTGGCTGTGGCTGGCGGTGGTAATAGCGGTGTGGAAGCGGCTATCGACCTCGCCGGTATCGTCTCCCGCGTGACGCTGCTCCAATATGACCCGGTCTTAACAGCCGATGAGGTGCTGCAAAATAAGCTCCGTAGCTTGCCGAATGTCGATATTGTGGTGAATGCACGCACAACCGAGATTCGTGGTGATGGCCGTAAGATGACGGGCCTAAGCTGGCAGGATGTGAAGGATAATAGCGAGCATAGCATCGATGTTGACGGCATCTTTGTGCAGATTGGCTTGTTGCCGAACACAGACTGGCTGAAAGGTGGCAGCATCGAGATGTCCCGCATCGGTGAGATTGGCATTGATGAACGCTGCCGTACCTCCATCCCCGGCGTGTTCGCCGCTGGTGATGCGACCACGGTGCCTTATAAGCAGATCATCATCGCTATGGGTGAAGGGGCAAAAGCCGCTCTCTCCGCCTTTGACCATTTGATCCGCGTCCCAGCAGCCTCCTAAAGCTTAGCGGCTCTGAAGGGAGAAAAGGCCGGTGTAAGAGCCGGCCTTTTCTATGTCTGGTATTAGGCTAAGGCGGGCTGGAGGTCCTCAAGACTCAGGGTTGTAAGCTGGCTGTGATGCAGTAAATGCACACCCGTTGCGTGGGCTAATTGCCGAGCGGAGCGTGTGTAACCGGCATTAGAGACCACAGCAGCATAATGAGCATGACGATGCTGTCGTGCTGTAAAAATCTCCTGCACGGCCTTATTGCCGACTGGTCGTGTATAAAGCTTGCATTGAACAACAAAATGAATACCCGCTTGCTCGGCAAGAATATCCACCCCTTGGTCACTCCCCGGTGGGGTTGCTACGGCTTTCCAGCCTGCTTTACAGAGCAACCCTGCACAAAAACGCTCATAATCTAGCGGGTCCATAGCAGTTGTGAATTGTTCTGGGGGAAGGTCTGGCGCGCTATCTTGTAGTTGGGTAAGGGCGTTTTGTTGGCGTTTGAGGAGAGTTTTTGTAACCCGATGAATACGCCGCATGATAGGCTTTTGGAGGATAGGCCAAAATTGCCCGAGTGTCTGCTGGTTTAAAGCCGGACGTAAAATAGCGCGGCAAAAATAGTCCAGCTCCGTATCCCAGCGTTTTTTATGGATGATGCCGTAATGATCCTTCGTCAAACATGTCTGGCGGCGTTGTGCGAGCGTATTTTGGTGTTGGACAATCAGGCGGCATAGTACAAGCCATGCTTTGCGCTTGCGTTTGACGTAACGGCGATATTGCAAAAAGAGGATAGCGAAGAAGCAGACTAGCCCAAAATCTGCTGGGAGGATGGCGATAGCGTGTCCGGGCAAAAATGACGGCACGGTCGCAATCATATAGCGCGTTGCTCCTATAAGGAACATGGTGCCGACACTCGGAATTGAACCGAGGACCTACTGATTACGAATCAGTTGCTCTACCCCTGAGCTATGTCGGCGTCCGGTCGAGCCTATACAAAAAATTACAAAGGGGGGCAATGGTATGGGTAAAATTATTTCTTGTTAAGAGGGCGAAGGAGGCTTGCAGAGAGGCGCGCAACAGAGCATGAGAAGATGATGCTTAGAAAAGACCATTTTCATAAGGGGTTGTGGATCCAAGGCGGGTCCTTGAGTTTCACACGGCAGGAGAGCGAGCAGCCACATCTTAAAATTGTGGAAGGCGTGCATGAATGTGCTGGCTGTGGCCTGTTTCAGCATTTCCCACCGTTAAAGCCCGGTCATGTGCTGACTTGTGCACGGTGTGGGGAGACAATGGCCCGCCGCCGTAAAACTGATGAGATTGGCGGGCCGTTAATTTTCTGCCTTGCCTCTTTGGCTCTGTACATTGTGTTATTGGTCAGCCCGCTTTTGACGATCAATGTCTATGGGCGGGAGAGCACGGTATCGCTTTATCGCGGCCCGATGGAGCTGGCCCGACAAGGCTTTGGTGGAATTAGTATTCTAGTATTGCTTGCAAGCGTGCTGATGCCTGGCATTGTTCTATGTCTTATGGCGGTGATTTTATACGGAGCGTCACGCCGTGAGATGCCCTTATGGGTGCGCCCGCTTATGGCATGGTATGAGCGGTTACGCCCATGGTCCATGATAGAGGTCTTCGTTATTGGGGTTTTGGTGGCTTATACCAAATTGGTGGACCTCGCTCTTGTTACACTCCAGCCGGGGGTGTTTTTGCTGGGCGGATTGATGCTGTTGATGGCGGCGATGGATTCTACATTCGATGTAGAGATGATCTGGCATCATCGCTCTGTCCAGCAGCGGCGTAAATTAGGTGTGTATCAGATAGAAAACCGCATCATCCCACCGGAGAAGCATATGCTCTCCTGCCATGCGTGCGGTATGAGCTTTGTAGCACGGCATGTTGTGGATGATGAGCGCGATATGGGAGATTGCCCTCGTTGTGGGCAGATATTACGGCGGCGGAAGCGCAACGGATTACGCGCTGCTTTGTCATTTTTATTGGCAGCGTTAATTTTTTACATTCCCGCTAATTTATTGCCTGTTATGGCCTTTATCAGGATGGGCCACGGCCATCCCAGCACAATTATCTCTGGCGTGATACAGCTTTGGCAATCCGACCTTTATTTTCTAGCCTTACTTGTCTTATTTGCGAGTATCACCGTGCCCGTTTTAAAGATTGTCCTGCTGGGCTTGATGATTATCTGCCAATATCGTGGGAAGGCGAGCCTTGCAGGGCTGAGGCGACTTACCCGGCTTTATAAACTCGTTGTTGTTATTGGCCGTTGGTCGATGATTGATGTGTTCATGATTTCCATTTTGGCGGCTGTTGTGCGCTTTGGCATTATGGCAAGTGTTGAGGCCGAGCCCGGTGTGGTCTTTTTTGCCATGGTGGTGGTATTAACTATTTTCGCAGCGGATTTGTATGACCCACGCTGCATGTGGGATGCCGCAGGGTATAATCAAGAATCGTTTGATCGCGCCTCGCAAAAAGGGGAAAGCGATAAACCGGCATTACAGGATATGGAGCCCGAAAAAGCGTGAGTGACGAGCAGCATAAGAAACATCCGGGCCATTGGCGTGATGTAGCCGGGGAGACCCGCCCAGCCCGCTTTTCCGTTCTTTGGATTATTCCTGTCATTGCGTTGGGCATATCAGGTTGGTTGGCATGGCAGCATTTTGCCACGATGGGCCCGCGTATTGTTATTTCCTTTGATGCCGCTGATGGCATTATCCCCGGCCAAACACAGGTGAAAAACAAGGCCGTCACCTTGGGTGTTGTGCAGTCTGTCACGCTAAGCCCAGACATGACCCATGCTGATGTTACCGTCCAAATGAGCGGTATCGATTCTCGCGCGTTAAATGAGCATACGCGCTTTTGGGTTGTAAGCCCGCGTATTAATGGGACGAGCATTACTGGGTTGGATACGCTCTTTTCCGGGGCTTATATTGCGATGGACCCCGGCGATCCAAAAGGGGGGCGGTATCAAAGCCATTTTCAGGGGTTGAAGAACCCTCCAGGTGTGCGGTCTGACCAGCCGGGGAGCATGTATTGGTTGGTCTCCTCCAAGCTGGACTCTCTTGGGCCGGGTGCGCCTATCTTCTACCGTGATATGCAGGTAGGTGAGGTGCTGGGATATACTGTACCTCCCGGGGGTGAAGGTCCCTTGCTGTTGCGCGTGTTTGTTAAAGCCCCGTATGACCGTTATTTGCGGACCGATAGCCGTTTTTGGAATGTCTCTGGGATGCAGATTGGTTTTGGCCCCGGTGGGTTGAAGATTCGTTTGCAATCCATTCAAGCGTTGCTGTCTGGCGGTGTTGCCTTTGGGCGGCCTGATAAAGTGCAGGATGAGGATACACCTGTAGCGGCGTCTAATTCCGTGTTTCATCTTTATGAGACGCAGGATGACGCTGATAATGCCCGGTATCGGCACCGTGTACGGGTAGTTACTTATGTTGATGCAGCCGTTGGTGGGCTAACAGAAGGGAGCAAGGTCACCATGTTTGGCCTGCAAATTGGCCAAGTAACAGGTGTCCATCTGGAGCTGGGTAATAAATCCCATAATCCTCGCGTGCGTGTTGAGATGCAGTTAGAACCCGAACGTGTTGTTGGGGAAAGCGATGGCGACCCGAAGAATATGTCCCAATTATTGGGCGATTTTGTTGCAGAAGGGATGCGGGCTTCGGTCCAGAATGTCAGCTTCCTGACAGGGGAATCGATGATTGCCTTCACTTTTGTTCATGAGGCCGCCGGGAAGCCTGCCACTCTCTCTTTTGAAGGGGGGGTGGCTGTTATCCCCAGCGAACCGGGTGGTATGGATGGTATCCTTCAGTCTGTCTCCACGATTACGAATAAGATTTCTGCCATGCCGCTGACGCAAATAGGCGAGCATTTGAGCGACCTCTTAGCCCATAGTGATGAGCGAATCAGTAGCCCTGATACGGCGCGCTCTCTTACAGCTTTGCGGGCCTCTTTAGAGTCGTTGAATCATTTGCTGAGCCATGCAGACCAGAATCTCCCCGCGATTATGGAGAATCTCAATGGGGCTTTGGGCCAAGCAAAGACCCTGCTTGGGGCTTATGGAGGGGATACAGATGCCCGCCGAAATATTGAGGCCCTTATTGTACAACTGACGCGGATGTCCCATTCCTTCCAGATGCTAGCAGATTATCTGGACCGTCATCCTTCGTCCCTTATCGTTGGCCGGAAGCATTGATTTATGATGAAGTTTTCTCATATCCCCTCGCTCTTTTTGCGTAAGAAGGGGGGGCGTTTGGCCCTCCTCGGTGCGGTCTGCGTGGGAAGTGGTGTTATGCTTACCGCATGTAGTAGTGGGCCAACCGCCTATTATGTGCTGGCCCCTCAGGAGGGGGTGGTTGCACCCTCCCTTGTGGGGATGACAGTGCCGCAAGTGGTTGAGGTGCGGACGCCATCAGTAACGGCGCGGCTGGATAAAGATGGCATTGTGCAAGTAACACGCAACGCGCAGGACCACATCATCCCCGGTGCCGCATGGAGCGAGCCGCTTAATGAGATGATAGGCCATACGTTAGTTGCGAATCTGCGCCAACGCTTGCCGGGTCATATCGTGTTTTCACAAAATGAATCGGTAGCGGTAGGGCCAGGAGCCTTTGTGGAGTTAAGCCTCTCCCAGTTTGAGGAAGATGATGCAGACCATGCTATTATTAAAGGCGTGTTGTCAGCGCATCGCGTAGGGGCATCACCGGCAGAGGCGCGTGCGGTCCCAGTGCAATGGGTATCGTCTCAACCTGTAATGGGAGGGCAGGCTGCGTTGGTAGCTCGATTGGCAGAAGGGCTAGGGGCACTGTCAGACCAAACGATCCAGCTGTTATCTAGCTTGCCGCCTTCCACACGGTAAAAACTAACAGATCTAGCTTGGTATGTGATGAACCCTCTATGAATCATCTCGATTCGTAGAGGGTTTTAGGTAGATAGCTTAATAAAAAAGCCACCGCCCTTTAGGAGAAAGTGTAGGTGGCTTTTATAATGAGAAGAAAGACGGGTAAGCTTTCTTAGAGCTTCTCAACCTGATTATAATCAAGATCAACTGGGGTGGAGCGTCCAAAGATGGAGACGCTCACCTTCAAGCGTTGATTCTCTGTATCAATATCTTCAACACTGCCATTGAAGGAGGTGAAAGGCCCATCAGAGACGCGGACTTGTTCACCAATTTCAAAGCTGAGGCTGGAGCGTGGACGTTCCACACCTTCCTGTGCCTGCTGGAGGATGCGCTTAGCTTCTGCATTGCTAATCGGCGTTGGCTGATTATTACGCGTCCCCAAGAAGCCCGTTACTTTGGGCGTGTTCTTGACGAGATGCCACGCTTGGTCCGTCAGCTCCATTTTCACCAGCACATAGCCGGGGAAGAACTTCCGTTCCGCATTCACTTTGCGCCCACGGCGCACCTCCGTAACCTCCTCAGAAGGTACAAGAACCTCCTCAAACTGGTCACTCAAGCCCTTTTTATCGGCTTGCTCACGGATATGCTCGGCAATCTTTTTCTCGAAGCCTGAATAAACATGCACAACATACCAACGCTTTGCCATGATGTTTCTTTAGCCTCCGATACCCAAGATTTTACTGATTCCCAGACCAATCACTTGGTCCACGATAAAGAAGAAAATGCAGGTCGCAACGACCATTGCCAACACGGCACCCGTCGTCACAATAGTGTTGCGCCGTGTGGGCCATGTTACACGTTTGGCCTCGGCACGAACATCTGCAAAATATCTGCGAAGGCTGAATCCTTGGCCTTTCTGGGCCGGGGGCCTTTTCGGCGAAGTGCCTTTCGGCTTTGTGACCGACACCATTATCCTCAAATCGACTGCGGCCATCACAGCTTGCCTCATTGTAAGGCAAGCGGTTCAGGCAGGGTATGACGTGGCAGGGGTGGAGGGTCTCGAACCCGCAACCTCCGGTTTTGGAGACCGGCGCTCTAGCCAATTGAGCTACACCCCTTCAGGGTCGAATCGACCTTAACCATCCTTCCATGCGGTTGGATGATGGGCAGGAAAAGATAACGAGAACGCTATAAAGTCAAGAGCTATCTCCATGAAAATTAGCATGAAAATAGAAAAACTTTATTATTTCCTTCTTATGGGAGAATCTCTTGCATAGAAGAAGCGGGATGAGCTATAAGCCCCAGCGCATCGAGCGGGCGTAGCATAATGGCTAATGCAGTAGCCTTCCAAGCTTCTGATGAGGGTTCGATTCCCTTCGCCCGCTCCAGCATTTTCTCATAAATAAATTCAGTGCCGCTATGCTTCCTGTGCAAGGGCAGCTTTTGCAGCAAGATGATATGGCCTTCTCTCAGCAGGGTTTTGAGGGGGGCTGTTTTCCTATTTATCTACGCTTTTCCTTCTGCGTTGTACGCAGGTCTTATTGTTGCAATAACAGCTTTATTTCAGGGGGTTGTTAGGCCGTATTGCCTTTTTGCGTTCCCTTAAAAGGATAGATTTTTTCTCTCATAAGATGAGGCGATAAAGAGGGGGTAAATCGCTGTGTCCTAGAGGGTATCTTACCCCTTCATGAGGGGGCATAGCGGGGTAGGGCGCGTAGTTGCGTTGGCGGTAAAGGCCGTGTTAGTGGTTATGAACGAAACGCTGACCGGGTTCCGGTTCTAGGAGGGGTCATATCGTATGGCATCGTCTTGGGGCGTACCGGTCAGGGGGCTGGGAAACTGGCCAACAAGCAGAACCTCATGAAGACGGAATGAGCCCGTGACGGTTGCACAGGATAAGCAGGTCAGAACGCCCGGAGAAGTGGCGCAGCGTTATGCAAAGGCCTTTGAGGATTATCTCTCGGACAGCAGACAAGATACAGCGGATGTCCTGAAGCAGGTGGGCTTATTGCGTGATGCAATTGCTCAATGTGAGGATCTCCGTATCGCGTTGGCTGACCCTCGGCTTGACCTTAGGCAGGCAGAAGGTGTGGTGAAGGCCCTTGTCTCAGCTTTAGGGTTGGGGGACGCGGTACGCCGCTTTGTCGGTTTTATCGCACGGCAACGCCGTCTTGCGGGCTTAGATGAGATTCTCTACGCCGTTCTTCTCTTAGACGCACAACAGCGCGGAGAAGTACCCGTAGAAGTAACGACAGCACAACCTCTGGATGATGGCCAACGCGAAGCTCTTCGCGCCGGTCTCCAGCAGGCTGGCTATAACAATGTCGCTATAACCGAGCGTGTCGATCAATCCCTTTTAGGGGGTATGACGGTGCGTGTTGGTTCTGTTCTTTTTGATACATCGATCGCCGGGCGTCTGGCCCGTCTGCAGAACGCCATGAAGGGAGCCGCGTGATGGATATCCGTCCCGCCGAGATTTCAGAAATCCTCAAGCAGCAAATCGCGTCTTTCGATCAGCCTGAAGCCGTGTCAGAGACGGGTACCGTTCTCTCCATTGGGGATGGTATTGCTCGTGTCTATGGTCTGACCAATGTGCAGGCCGGTGAGATGGTTGAGTTTGAGGGGAGTGGCGTGCGCGGCATGGCCCTCAACCTTGAGAATGATAGCGTGGGTGTCGTTGTTTTTGGTGATGGCGATGACATCAGCGAGGGTGATACCGTCCTGCGGACGGGTAAAGTGGTGGAGGTCCCCGTTGGTAAGGGGCTTCTAGGGCGTGTTGTGGATGCGTTGGGGAACCCGATTGATGGTCGTGGCCCCATTAAGGATGATATTGAATATCGCCGCGCTGATGTCCGCGCCCCAGGCATTATGCCTCGTCAGTCTGTTAGCGAGCCTATGCAGACAGGGATTAAAGCCATTGATGCGCTTGTGCCTATCGGGCGTGGCCAGCGTGAGCTTGTGATTGGTGACCGCCAGACAGGTAAAACCGCCATTCTGGTTGATACAATCATCGCTCAGAAAGCTGTAAACTCCGAGGGTGACCCTAAAAAGACGCTCTATTGTATTTATGTTGCTATCGGGCAGAAGCGTTCCACAGTGGCAAACCTCGTGCGTAAGCTGACAGAAGCCGGGGCGATGGAATACTCCATCGTTGTGGCCGCGACAGCCTCCGATGCCGCACCAATGCAGTATCTCGCCCCTTATTCTGCCTCGGCTATGGGTGAGTATTTCCGCGATAATGGCATGCACTCCCTGCTTTGCTATGATGACCTTTCCAAGCAGGCTGTTGCTTATCGTCAAATGTCCTTGCTTCTGCGCCGTCCGCCGGGGCGTGAGGCGTTCCCCGGGGATGTGTTCTATCTCCATTCCCGCCTTTTGGAGCGTTCCGCCAAGATGTCCGATAAATGCGGTGGCGGTTCCATGACAGGTCTGCCGGTGATTGAGACGCAAGCCGGTGATACATCTGCTTACATTCCTACCAATGTGATTTCCATCACCGATGGGCAGATCTTCTTGGAGACAGACCTGTTCTATAAAGGGATTCGTCCTGCTGTGAATGTTGGTGGGTCCGTGTCCCGTGTGGGATCGGCAGCGCAAATTAAGGCGATGAAGCAGGTTGCTGGGAGCATCAAGCTAGAGCTAGCTCAGTATCGTGAGATGGCCTCTTTTGCTCAGTTTGCTTCTGACCTCGACCCTGCTACGCGCCGTCAGCTAGACCGTGGTGCCCGATTGGTGGAGCTGCTCAAACAGCCAGAAACTGCGCCACTCTCCGCTGCTGAGCAAGTGGTGGTGTTGTACGCTGGTACGCATGGTTATTTGGACTCTGTTGCCGTGAACCAAGTGACTTCTTATGAGGCTTCCCTTCTGGAGGAAGTCCGCCGTAGCGGTAAGGACCTCTTGGAGAAGATTCATACAGAGAAGCAGCTCACACCGGAGAGCGAGGGCGCGTTGAAGTCCTTGCTAGACGCTTTCGGCAAACGGTTTACGGCCTGAGGATTTAGGTCATGGCTTCAATGAAGGAACTGCGCGGGAGGATTGCCGGGGTTAAATCAACCCGGAAGATTACCAGCGCAATGAAAATGGTCGCCGCCTCGAAATTGAGGCGCGTCCAGAATCAAACCGAAGCAGCCCGCCCTTATGCCGATACAATGCGGCGTATGATGGGTGAGTTAGCCGCGGCCTCTCAGGGGATGGACCCCTCTACTCTGCCTCCGCTACTAGCGGGGACAGGTAAGGATAATGTGCATCTCCTCGTGGTTGTGACGTCCGATCGTGGTTTGGCGGGTGGCTTTAATGCCAATATCATCCGTCTCGCCCGGCAGGAGATTGCAGCTTTGCAAGCTGAGGGGCGCACAGTGCGTTTGCTCACAGTCGGGCGTAAGGGGACGGATGTTTTTCAGCGTTACTACCCCGACCTCATTGTAGAGTCGCTTCATAACGATGCCAGCACTCAAAAAACGGCCTATGCCTTGGCTCAGAAATTGGCCAAAAAGGTTACGGAGATGGTCGAGGCTGGGGAGATTGACGCCTGCGCACTCATGCGGAATCGCTTTGTGAATGCGATGACACAAGATGCGGAGAAGCTTGGTCTCGTTCCGCTTCCCGTGGTGGAAAATGATGGTGCCGCCGCTAATAAGCGGGAGGATGGTGCCATTTATGAGTTTGAGCCTGATGGCCACGGGTTGCTTGCGCAGCTTCTACCGCGCAATCTGGAAGTACAGTTCTATTCTGGACTTTTAGAGAGTGCCGCTGGCGAGCAAGGGGCTCGTATGACGGCTATGGATAATGCTAGCCGTAATGCGAGCAAGGCTATCGAGCGTCTGTCACTTACATATAACCGTACGCGGCAGGCCAACATTACTAATGAGCTGATCGAAATTATTTCCGGCGCGGAAGCCGTCTGAGATCATGCAGGAGAGAAATCTGATGTCTGAGGGAATCAACCGCTCTGCTGACCATGCCGGCGTAGGTGTCGGACGGATCACCCAGATTCGTGGACCTGTGGTGGATGTTCAGTTTACGGACAAGCTACCCCATATTCTGAATGCACTTCATGTGAAGAATGGTGACCAAACCATTATTCTGGAAGTCGCGCAGGAAATTGGTGAGCATCAAGTTCGCTGTATCGCTATGGAGGGGACCGATGGTCTCACCCGCGGGGCAGAGGTAACCGATACAGGGGAGCAGATTACTGTTCCTGTTGGGCCAGCAACATTAGGCCGTATCCTGAACGTTGTTGGTGAGCCTGTCGATGAGCGCGGCCCGGTTAAGACGGACCAACGCTTTCCGATTCATCGCCCTGCCCCATCTTTTGAGGAGCAAGCCGCCAATACGGAGATTCTCGTAACGGGGATTAAAGTGATCGATCTTCTCTGCCCTTATCTGAAGGGTGGTAAGATTGGCCTTTTCGGTGGTGCTGGTGTTGGTAAGACCGTTATTATTCAGGAGCTTATCAATAACATTGCTAAGGCGCATGGTGGTGTGTCTGTGTTCGCCGGTGTGGGTGAGCGCACGCGTGAAGGGAACGACCTGTATTACGAGATGCAGGGTGCAGGCGTTATCAAGCTTGATAAAAATGGCGGTGATGGCGGCTCCAAAGTGGCCCTTGTCTATGGGCAGATGAATGAGCCACCCGGTGCCCGTGCGCGTGTTGCTTTGACGGGCCTTTCTGTCGCGGAATATTTCCGTGATGTGGAAGGGCAAGATGTTCTCTTCTTCGTGGATAATATCTTCCGTTTCACACAGGCCGGTTCTGAGGTGTCTGCTCTGTTAGGGCGTATTCCTTCCGCCGTGGGGTATCAGCCTACCTTGGCAACAGAGATGGGCGCATTGCAGGAGCGCATTACCTCTACAAAGAAGGGATCCATTACGTCCGTTCAGGCTGTGTACGTCCCTGCGGATGACTTGACTGACCCGGCTCCTGCCGCGACCTTCGCCCACTTGGATGCAACAACGGTGCTTAACCGTTCCATCGCTGAGATGGGGATTTATCCAGCTGTTGATCCTCTGGATTCCACCTCTCGCTCTTTGGATCCTAAGATTGTGGGGGAAGAGCATTACGAAGTCGCACGCGCTGTGCAAAGCACGCTTCAGAACTACAAAGAATTGCAAGATATTATTGCAATTTTGGGTATGGATGAGCTTTCTGAAGAAGATAAGCTTATCGTTGGTCGCGCACGGCGTATCCAGCGTTTCTTGTCTCAGCCCTTCCATGTTGCTGAGGTCTTTACGGGCTCTCCGGGGAAGCTGGTCGCTCTGGAAGATACAGTGCGGTCCTTTAAGGCTGTTGTGAATGGTGAGTGTGACGATTTGCCAGAAGGTGCCTTCTACATGGTTGGTTCCATCGAGGAAGCTAAGCTTAAAGCCGAGAAGATGAAGCAGGAGGGTTGATCCATGCCGCTTCGCACCGAGATTGTGAGTCCGGAGAAACGCTATACCGACCGTGAGGTCGATATGGTGGTTGTTCCGGGGACTGAGGGGGACATTGCGGCCATGCCAGGCCGCGCCCCATTGATGTTGCAGCTCCGCGGTGGGGTTGTCACCTTGTATCAGGATGGCAAGGTTCTGGAGCGTTGCTTCGTTGGGGGTGGTTTTGTCGATATGACAGCAGACCACTGCACGATTCTCGCCGATTCGGTGCGCGCTTTGGAGGACCTCTCCATTGATGATGCTCGTCAGACGCTTAATGAGCTAAAAAGCCAATGGACAAGCGTTGGGCCTGATGAAATCGAGCTTCGCGAGAGCTTGAGTCGCCAGATTCAGATTGTCCGTGCTGAGATTGAAGTGGCTCAAAAAGTCCAACAACATGACCTCAAGGCTCTTTAAGCTTAGAGAGTGCGTGATTTAAGAGAATGCCGTCTCCTGTGAAGGAGGCGGCTTTTTTTATGTTCAGGCTCACAGGGATTTTGTTTTTAGGAATGGCATTGGGTGATTTGTGAGGGGGAGTGATTTTTTAATAATTGGCTGTTTTCTGCGTTTTTTGAAGATTATGTGA
>NZ_JANIDX010000007.1:0-87665 GCF_026385485.1 Bombella pollinis | reverse complement strand
GCTCAAAAATAAAAAAACCGCCCAAAACGGGCGGTTTTTTACCAAGTTACCTCCTCCGCTTAGCTCTGAGCGGTGGCATGTCCATTTATGAGCAACCCTTGCTCATTAGCGGAGATTGTCACCTCATCCCCATCATGGATGGTCCCTTCTAACAGGAGGCCCGCAAGAGGATTCTGTAACTCACGCTGGATGACCCGCTTTAATGGGCGCGCACCATAGACGGGATCATACCCAGCCTCGGCCATCCACTCCCGTGCTTTATCATCCAAAGAGAGGGTGATTTTGCGATCAGCCAGAAGATGCCGCAGGCGCCCAAGCTGAATCTCCACAATTTGCCCCATATCGGCCCGTTGGAGACGGGAGAACAGGATGATTTCGTCCAGACGATTAAGGAACTCCGGCCGGAAATGCGCCCGGACAACCTCCATCACCTCATTACGAACGGACTCGGTGGATTCGCCATCCTTCTGATGCGCTAGAATCTCAGAGCCGAGATTGCTCGTCAGCACGATGATGGTATTGCGGAAATCCACCACACGGCCTTGCCCGTCTGTCAGACGGCCATCATCAAGCACCTGAAGTAAGATGTTAAAAACATCCTCATGCGCTTTCTCCACCTCGTCAAAGAGGATGACCTGATAAGGACGACGCCGTACGGCCTCGGTCAACACACCGCCTTCATCATAACCGACATAGCCCGGAGGGGCCCCGATGAGACGAGAGACGGAGTGCTTCTCCATAAACTCGCTCATATCAATCCGCAGCAAGGCGCGTTCATCATCAAAGAGGAACTGCGCGAGCGTCTTGGCAAGCTCGGTTTTACCCACACCGGTAGGGCCGAGGAACAAGAAGGAACCAATCGGGCGGTTGGGGTCCTGCAAGCCCGCACGCGCACGACGCACTGCGTTAGAGACAGCAACCAAGGCTGATTCCTGCCCTACGACACGCTCCCGCAAGACGGATTCCATACGCATGAGTTTGGACCGCTCACCTTCTAGCATCCGGTCCACGGGCACACCTGTCCAACGGGAGACAACCGCAGCGATGCCCTGGTCTGTCACCGTATCGGCAAAAAGGCCGGTTTCATCCGCTTGTGCTTCAGCCTGCTGGGCTTGCTCAATCTGACGCTCTAGCTCAGGGATGCGGCTATACATCAACTCAGAGGCCCGTTGGAGATTCCCCTGACGTTGCGCAACCTCAACCTCTGAGCGTGCATGGTCGAGTTCTTCCTTATATTTCTGCACAGCGTTCATGCGGTCTTTCTCCGCATGCCACGCTGCACTCATCGCATCGGACTTCTCTTGTAGGTCGGCAAGCTCCGCCTCCAACGCTTCGAGCCGCTCACGAGAGGCTGTGTCATCCTCTTTGCGAATCGCCTCACGCTCAATCTTGAGCTGGATGATGCGGCGGTCTAGCTCGTCCAAAGCCTCGGGCTTGCTGTCGATTTGCATCCGCAGGCGGCTCGCGGCCTCGTCAATCAGGTCGATAGCTTTATCGGGGAGGAAGCGGTCCGTGATGTAGCGGTTGGACAGCGTGGCAGCTGAGACCAAAGCGTTATCGGTAATCCGCACCCCATGATGCAGCTCGTACTTCTCCTTAATCCCGCGCAGGATGGAGATTGTATCCGCCACAGAGGGCTCACCCACAAAAACCGGCTGGAAGCGGCGTGCGAGGGCGGCATCCTTCTCGATATATTTGCGGTATTCATCCAGCGTTGTGGCCCCAAGGCAGTGCAACACACCGCGGGCGAGTTCTGGCTTGATGAGGTTGGAAGCATCCATCGCCCCGCTAGAGCGACCGGCCCCAACAAGGGTGTGCATCTCATCAATAAAGAGGATGATTTGCCCCTCGGCACTTTCAATTTCTTTGAGGACGGCCTTCAGACGTTCTTCAAACTCACCTTGATATTTCGCACCGGCAATCAATGCGCCCATATCAAGGGAAAGCAGCTTCTTATTGCGCAAAGCCTCTGGCACATCGCCATTGACGATGCGTAGAGCCAGCCCCTCCACAATGGCGGTCTTACCAACGCCGGGTTCGCCAATCAGTACCGGGTTGTTCTTGCTGCGGCGTGCCAGCACTTGGATAGCACGGCGAATCTCCTCATCACGCCCGATGACGGGGTCCAGCTTACCTTCCTGCGCTTGGGCTGTGACATCGCGCGCATATTTCTTCAACGCATCGAAGTTATTTTCAGCCGAAGCTGAATCAACTGTACGGCCTTTGCGTACAGCGGCAATGGCCCCTTCCAACGCTTGAGCGGACGCTTTGCCCTGCCGCAGAGCCTCCCCGGCGGGGGTTTTGCTCGCAGCAATGCCCGCTAAAAGACGGTCCTGCGCGACATAGCTATCACCGGCGGCTTTGGCAGCAGCCTCTGCACCATCTAAGACGCGTACAAAATCCGGTGTTGGTTGAGGTTGTGACGCCCCACTGCCTTGCACGGTTGGCAATTTCGCCAAGGCGGCATCATTAGCGTGTTGAACAGATTTAGGGTCACCCCCTGCTGCACGAATCAGGCCCGCAGCGGCCCCTTGCTCGTCATCCAACAGGGCCTTGAGCAAATGCTCTGGCGTTAATTGCTGGTGATAATCACGCAGAGCAATGGTCTGAGCCGCTTGAATGAAGCCTTGGCTCCGCTCTGTAAACTTCTGAATATCCATAATCTTGCCTCTCCGTCTCGCCCCATTTTTGGCAGCGATGAATGTCCAGCCTGCCCCATTATGGCGACATGCTGTGCCTAAAATTTAGGCACGATGACGCCTATTTCAAGAGGGCGTTCCGAGATTATCCCCGCATCAATTATGTGAGCCGAAATGAGGCTTATGGCAATGGAAGGGCAGCTTTGCGTGTTACGCTTAGGCCTCCCCTACAGATGCAGAGAGTGAAGCGGGCTCCAGCCCTACGCTGGCTAAAGCGCGTTGCCATTTTGAGGAAGGGTCCACGTCAAAGATAATATCGGCCTGTGCCGGGGCGACATACCACGCATTGCCGTGGAGAATCTCCTCCTCCAACTGTCCGGCCGCCCATGCTGCATGACCAAGAAGGAGCATAGCTTGCTCTGGCCCCCGCCCTGCGGCGAGCTCTTTAATCATCTCAAGGCTTGCGCTGACCTCTGCCACGGGGCCTTCTTCCGCCAGAACGGAGAGACGACGCTTAGCCCCTTGCTCGCCTAAAGAGGTGGGAGTGTGGAGGACAAAGCCACGTCCTGGCTCTACCGGCCCACCAACACCGACACCAAATAAGCGTTGTGGTGGGTTGGGTGAGACATCAAGCTGTCTGAGCAGCTCGCCAATATCTGGGTGGGTGAGACGGCGATTAACAATCATCCCCATCGCCCCAGCCTCCGCAGAGTGCGCGCAGAGATAAATGACGGTTTGAGCAAACTCCGTCCCCGCCAAAACAGGGCTGGCAATGAGCAAACGGTCCGTCAATATCTCATGAGGGGCAAGAATCGGCATGAACACCTCTTACAAACAATATGAGCAGCCATCATAATAAGATATGGTGCTGTTTCTTACACATCATAGAGCGGAGTGCGCACTATGTCGCCATCACAGATTATTCTCGTCACAGGGGCTACGGCAGGCTTTGGCCGTACAATAGCCACGCGCCTTGTTAAAGAAGGGCATCGTGTCATCGGGACAGGCCGCCGGGGTGAGCGACTCGCTGCCCTCCATAAAGAATTGGGCGCGCACTTTCTCCCCCTCACATTAGATATGCAGGACCATGCCGCCCTGCGCGCTCTACCAGACAGCTTGCCAGAGGAATGGCGGGCTATTGATGTCCTCATCAATAATGCCGGTCTTGCTTTGGGTGTAACCCCTGCCCAAGAGTCCTCCATTGAGGATTGGGAGACCATGATTGGCACCAACATCTCCGGCCTTGTGGGAATTACCCACGCAATCTTGCCGGGTATGGTGGCGCGTAACCGTGGTTATATTATCTCCATCGGCAGTACGGCAGGGCATTACGCATATCGCGGGGGGAATGTTTATGGGGCGACAAAAGCCTTCGTTGCCCAATTTATGAAGAATCTACGCACAGACCTGCTCGGCACGGCCTTACGCAGCACAACTATTGAGCCCGGTCTTGTAGGCGGTAGTGAGTTTAGCAATGTGCGTTTGCGTGACGATGCCAAAGCCCGCGCTGTTTATGAAAATGCAACGCCACTCATGCCTGCTGATATTGCCGAGACCGTCTCATGGTTGATTAACCTCCCCGCCCATATGAATGTAAATCATTTAGAGATTATGCCTGTCTGCCAAGCATCGGGTGGTTTAGCGGTCATCAAAAAGGAGGGGTAAGCCCCCTCCCTTATGACATCAGCTACGGCGGCGGGAGGATTTCTCCCCATTACGCGCGGGGCCAGAACGACGCTTTGAAGACGGGGGACCACTGCGGCCCTCTCGTCCTTCCCGCCCCTCACGACGCCCCCCACCGCCGGGGCCGCCAAAACGTCCTTTCGGGGCCCCAAAACGGCGGCCCGGCGGGCCACCACGCCCACGGCGCGGGCCTGCCCCACCAGCGGGGGCCTCGGCAGGCTCGATAGTGACTTCATCCTTATCCGCCCCAGCGCGACAGGCATTAAACCGCGCGACTTTTTCATCAGAAATCTGGAACAACGTATCCTCTTGCTGGATGCGGATGCTGCCAATATCGCGCTTCTGCACCCCACCGAGGCGGCAAATGAGAGGGATCAACCATTTAGGGTCAGCCTTCTCGCTACGGCCCACACCAAGGCGGAACCACGAACCGGACATATCATGCCCACGGCCCGTGCCCTCGCGCACCGCCCCACGAGTTGGAGGCTCCACCGAGACGGGACGAATATGCTCCACGCGCGGTAGATGCGCTTTATGAAAGCCCACTAACGCACGGGCTAAATGAGCGGCATCAAACTGCTCGACTAACTTTGCCACAATCTCCTCTGGGACAGAGGCATCAACCTCGCCTGTCAAGATCGGGTCTTCTAACAAACGTTGAGCGTCTTTCTCGGCAATGGCTTCTGCTGTAGGGACAGGCTCCCACTCTGCTTTAACGCGAGCTTGGGCGAGCACGCGCTCCGCTTTGCGCCGTTGGTTAAACGGCACCATCAACACGCTCACCCCCTTACGCCCTGCACGGCCTGTCCGACCAGAGCGATGCAAGAAGGTATCGGAGGATGAAGGCACGCTCGCATGCACAACAAGCCCCAAAGCGGGGACATCAATCCCACGCGCTGCGACATCCGTTGCCACGCATACACGCGCTGCCCCAGAGCGTAGGCTCTCAATCGCGCGGGAACGCTCATTCTGACCCATTTCGCCAGAAATGGCGACCGAGGCAAAGCCACGCTCTAGCAAGGCGGCTTGCACCTGATTCACCAAAAGCCGCGTATTGCAGAACACCATAGCGGTTTGGCTCTCATAATAACGCAGCACATTAACGAGCGACCGCTCCACCTCTTGCGGGGCTGTAACCACGCAACGATGGGTGATATCGGCATGTTGCTTTTGGCCGGAGACGGTATCAATCCGCTTAGCCTCTTTTTGATAACGCCGTGCCAGAGAGGCAATTTCCCGCGCGATGGTGGCGGAGAATAAAAGGGTGCGGCGGTCCTTAGGGGAGGCGTCCAGAAGTTGTTCTAACTCCTCCCGGAAGCCCATATCCAACATCTCATCAGCTTCATCCAGCACGACAACGCGCAAAGCTGCGAGATTGAGCTTACCACGGGAGAGATGGTCACAAAGCCGCCCCGGTGTGCCAACAACAATATGCGCCCCACTGGTAAGGGCGCGGGCTTCCCGGCGGGCATCTGTCCCGCCGATGCAGCTCGCAATACGCGCGCCCGTCTCACCATATAGCCAAGAAAGCTCTGCCTGCACTTGCATAGCAAGCTCCCGCGTAGGGGCGATGACTAAAGCAAGCGGTGCTTTTGCAGGGGCCATCTGGTCCCCCTCACCCAATAAATCGGAGGAGAAGGCTAGACCAAAAGCAACCGTCTTGCCGGAGCCTGTTTGTGCGGAGACGAGCAGGTCCCGCCCCTCCAACGCTGGCTCTAATACGGCCTCTTGCACGGGCGTTGGCTGCTCATAGCCACGCGTTGCGAGGGCGCGAGTTAAGGCGGGATGGGTATCGGGAAAAGGCATCGTCAAAGAACACTCGGTCATACACGGGCTGTTACGAACCAAAATATAACAGCTAGAAAAGCGGTAAATACTCCTTTACCTGCCACAAAGCCAGAGAAGATCACCACCAAATTAAAAAGCAGCGCGTCCGCTTCAACTTCCAGCGGGGCAGCGGCCTATCACAGCATGTACAGTATCTTGCCATGCAGTAAGGTCTTCTGGGGGGACAACCTCGCCTGTATCAAGCTCCACAAAGCCTGCACGCTGCATTAATGCGCTGGTGAGGCGTACGCGGTCCTCTGGCTCCAACGCTTGCCAAATGGCCACGGCTTTGGCAGGGACGAATCTGTCGGAAAAACTGATAATCAGCGGGGCACCGGGGCGGAGGATGCGGCGTATCTCCTCCAAAACCTGTTGTGGCTTAGTGAGATACGCCATGCCATCACATAGCAACGCCCCATCAAAACTCGCATCATCAAATGGTAGGGATGTATCTTGGTTGAGGTCCTGCTCCTTAAAGGACGTTAATGCAGGATTCGCCTGCAAGGCGGCTTTATGAACATCAATCCCGATGAACTCTTGGAAGGTCGCATCCTCTGGCAAATGGCTCATCGCCCCGCACATAAGGTCTAAACTACGCCCCCCTACTGGTAGGGCTGTACGATACAGGGCTGTAATGGCTGTACGCGCGCCCATATCCATTAATGAATCTAAATCCTGCCGGGCCCAGAAGCTTTTATCTGGCTCGGCTGAGGCTTGTGTAAATGCTTTCTCGTGTAAGCCTTGCACGGTGCTCCCTTCCTTTACTCGCTAGGTCGGTCATTATCATAGATAAAGAAAAAATGCGCTCACTATAACGGGGCATTTTACCCCAGCCCCACAAGCTTATAAAAGAGAGCCATCTCATCCATCTCTAGGAGGGCCTTATGGGCATGTCCTTTACGAAAATGCACGGATTAGGGAATGATTTTGTCATTCTTGATGGCAGAAGGACCCCCCTTACCCTGCCCTCCACCTTGATAAGCCGTTTATGTAACCGCCAACGCGGCATTGGCTGTGACCAGCTCGTCACGCTCTCCCCGCCCACACGCGCCGGGGCGGATGTGTTGGTCCGCTTCTTCAACCCTGATGGGTCAGAGGCGGGGGCGTGTGGTAATGCCTCCCGCTGTGTTGCGGCCTTATTAGGGGGGAACCCTACATTACAAACCCAAAATGGCCTCCTCCCCACATCACAAACAGACGGGCTTGTTTCTGTCCTCATGGGTAAGCCTCATCTGGACTGGCAGAGCATCCCCCTCGCCAATGCGTGTGATACAGCCCATCTCCCCCTTTATGATGGGGCTGCATGCTCTATGGGCAATCCCCATCTCACGCTCTTTCGTTCTATCGAAGATGCCGCCACACTTGGCCCTGTTTTGGAGACGGACCCGCTCTTTCCCGAGCGTGCCAATATCGGCTTTGCGGACATACAATCCCCCACCCATCTGCGCTTGCGTGTGTGGGAGCGCGGAGCGGGGCTGACCCTTGCTTGTGGCTCTGGTGCCTGTGCGGCTGTTGTCAATGCTGCTCGGCGCGGCCTTGTGGAACGGACCTGCCTTGTCAGTATGGAATGTGGCTCTCTCACCATCACATGGCAGGATGATGACTATGTGCTCATGACAGGCCCCGCCCAACATGTGTTCACCGGTACGTTAGATGAGACATGGCTGGCAGAGGGACAGGCCCCCGCCCTATGAGTGTTACACTTCTCACCTTTGGCTGCCGCCTAAATGCGCATGAAAGTGACGCGATGGAACATCTTGCCCGACAGGGGTTAGGGCAAGAGGGGCACACCATCATCGTCAATAGCTGCACTGTTACAGCCGAGGCCGAGCGGCAAGCCCGGCAGGCTATTCGCCGCGCTCATCGGGAGAATCCCTCAGCGCGCATCATTGTAACTGGATGTGCCTCCGAGCGTGCAGCAGAGGCTTGGGCCGCTTTACCCGGTGTTGCGAAGGTTATCCCCAATACGGAAAAGACACATCCCTCCACATGGGGTTTGCCGGAGGAGGCAGGTCGCACCCCACCGCCTTCCCGCTATATTCGGGCGTTACTGCAAGTACAGCAAGGCTGCGATAATGATTGCACTTTCTGCGTGATTCCAGCTGGGCGGGGGCAATCGACCTCTATGCCCTTAGCGGACATCATCCCCAAAGCGCGTGCCCTGACAAAGGCAGGGCATTGTGAGATTGTCCTTACAGGGGTGGATATTGCCTCATGGCAGCATGGGGGACAGGGGTTGGGGCAGCTCTGCCGTCATCTTTTGGATGAAGTGCCAGAGATTGCCCGTTTGCGGCTTTCCTCCATCGACCCCATGATTCTTACCCCTAAAGAAGGCGACCATGCTTTATGGCAGCTCATCGCTGATGAGCCACGCTTTATGCCGCATCTGCATTTATCGCTCCAAGCGGGGTCGGACCTCATCCTCAAACGCATGAAACGCCGCCATAATACGCAGGATGTCGCAAAGTTAGTGCAGCATGTGCGCCGCTTGCGGCCTGATGCAGGCTTTGGGGCGGATGTGATTGCGGGCTTCCCAACGGAGACGGAGACGTTATTCCAAGAGACATATGAGTTCCTCGCCGAGCAGGCTATCCCTTTCCTCCATGTCTTTCCCTATAGCGAACGACCTGACACGCCAGCAGCACGCATGCCCTCTATTCCGCGTGCCATTCGCCAAGAACGTGCAGCGAAACTTCGCCACTTAGGCCATGAGGTGAGAGAGCAGTTCCTCCACCGCTTTATTGGACAGGAAAAAACAGTCCTTATGGAAAGCCCCACAAGCGGCCATACGCCAGAATTCGCCGCCTTTACCCTCACCTCTGCCCCACAAAACATGCCCCCTACTCAACGCGGGCGGTTAGAGCGCATCCGCATCCTAAAGGTGCAGGATGGTCTTTTATTGGCAGAAATCCTCTAGGGAGGGCTTGACGGCTCCCCCTTTCTCACACCAAGTCGTCTGCTATGGCTGGATTTTTCTCACGACTCAAACAGGGTCTCTCCCGTTCAAGCGCGCGCCTTAATGCGGTGTTTGTAAAACGGCAACTTGATGATGCCACTCTTGAAGAATTGGAAGATGAGCTGATTGCGGCTGATCTGGGCCCGGCAGTTGCGGAGCGGATTATAGAGCAGTTCCGCCAGAAAAGCTTTGGGGAGGATATTACCCCAGAGGAAATCCGCCAGACCCTCGCCGCAGAAATCTCTCGCGTGTTGGAGCCTGTGGCCCGCCCCTTTGCGCTAGACACCACAAAAAAGCCCCATGTTGTGCTGGTAGTGGGTGTTAATGGTGTGGGCAAGACGACAACCATTGGCAAAATCGCACATCATTATCATCAAGAGGGGAAATCCGTGATGATGGTGGCCGGCGATACCTTCCGCGCGGCGGCGGTAGAGCAGCTCCAAATCTGGGGGGAGCGCACGCACTCACCTGTTATAGCGGGCAAGGCGGGAGGAGATGCCGCAGGCCTTGCTTATGACGGGCTAAAGCGCGCAACAGAAGAGCAAGCCGACCTTCTCCTTGTTGATACAGCTGGGCGATTGCATAACCGCCAAGCTTTAATGGATGAATTGGCCAAAATCATCCGCGTGATGCAGAAGTTTGACCCCACAGCCCCCCATAGTGTGTTGCTTGTCCTAGATGCCACAACAGGCCAAAACGCCCTAGAGCAAGTGCGCGTCTTTCGCGACCTCGTCAATGTCAGTGGGTTAGTCGTCACTAAGCTGGATGGCTCTGCCCGTGGGGGTATTGTGGTCGCCTTGGCCGAGCAATTTAAGTTGCCGGTTCATCTCGTTGGTGTTGGCGAACAGGCAGAGGACCTCCGCCCCTTCTCCGCTACTGATTATGCCCGTGGCTTAGTGGGTGACGTACCAACGCAATAACCACCCCTATTGATAAAAGGATATGACATTAAAAAAGGAGTGCCTCCATGACGGGCACTCCTTTTTTCATCCTACTCTCTTAAAAAGAAGGATTAGTCAGCTACGCCGCTATGGGTGGAAATCTTGGATTCCGCAAATGTATGGTGCCAAACATGCCCTTTATCATCAAAAATAAGCAGCACTGTTTTGGCTTTACCATGCCTACCATTAGAGAAAGCTGAGTAATAGGGAATGTAATTCTCCCCATTCTCGTGCAGGGTTTTAAACTCGTACTTCCAGACCTCACGACCGCCATCAGTGTAATTAATCTCCAGCGGGTCACCAAACATGGTCTTAACCTGATCCTTGGTTGTCACACCATCTTGGATTTTTTGATCAATCGTTGCAGCCGTCTCATTCTTAATGGCCCGGTTGCCGTAGGATGAACAGCCTGCCAGCACAAGAGCCATCGCCCCTGCACATAATAATTTCCGCATCGAACTTACAATTCCTCTCAATAGGAGATTCATGCCATACCAGCCCAGTTATGCAACGGGCTGGCACTCACATAACACAATCCCGGCCATTCAACCCTCAAATGGGTCTGTTACCAAAATTGTATCCTCACGTTCCGGGCTGGTGGAAAGCAGCGTAACAGGCGCGCCAATCAATTCCTCAATCCGGCGCACATATTTAATCGCCTGGGCAGGGAGTTCCGCCCAAGAACGCGCACCGCCTGTTGTTTCATCCCAACCCGGCATGGTCTCCAAAACTGGCTTCACACGGGCCTGCGCACCCGGTGCGGAGGGGAAGTGCTCTATCCTCTGCCCATCTAGCTCATACCCAACGCAAATGGAGACCTCTTTCATACCATCGAGGATGTCCAGCTTTGTTAGCGCAACACCACTTACGCCCCCAACGCGCACGGCCCGGCGGACCATGGCCGCATCAAACCAACCACAACGGCGTGGGCGGCCTGTCACAGTGCCAAACTCACGCCCGCGCTCGGCCATGCCTTTGCCGACATCATCAAATAATTCAGACGGGAATGGCCCCTCCCCCACACGGGTTGTATAAGCCTTAGCAATCCCCAACACAAAACCGACCGATTTCGGGCTCATCCCGCTCCCAGAAGCAGCAATCGCCGCCACTGTGTTGGAGCTGGTCACGAAGGGGTAAGTCCCGTGGTCCACATCCAACATGACAGCTTGTGCGCCCTCAAACAGGATGCGCTTCCCAGCGCGGTCGGCCTCGGCAAGACGGTCCCACGCACGGCAGGCATAAGGCAGCAAACGCGGGGTAATTTCTTTAAGGAAGGCGAGGATCGCCTCCTTTGTGAAGGTCTCTGCCCCCAAGCCGGCTAAAAGCGTATTGTGATGGAGCAACAGCTCATCAATCTTCCAATCCAGCGTGTCAGGCTCGGTCAGGTCACAAATGCGGATGGCACGGCGAGCTACTTTATCCTCATAAGCAGGGCCAATGCCGCGGCCTGTCGTGCCGATTTTATGGGTACCACGAGCCTGCTCACGCGCGCGATCCAACGCCCCATGCACAGGAAGAATCAAAGGAGCTGTCTCGGCTATCCAGAGTGTTTCTGGCGTGACGGTTAGGCCTTGCTCTGTCACGCGGTCAATCTCGCTCATCAAAGCTTTGGGGTCCACAACGACACCATTGCCGATGACGCCAATCTTCCCCCCGACTAAACCAGACGGCAGCAATGATAATTTATACACCTGATCATTAACGACCAGCGTATGGCCGGCATTATGCCCACCCTGAAAACGCACAACAATATCGGCACGGCTGGACAGCCAGTCCACAATCTTGCCTTTACCCTCATCGCCCCACTGGGTCCCGATTACGGTAACATTGGCCATAAGAATGCTCTTCCTTCAACGTCTCATAATGACGATCCCTACCCGCTTATTAGCGCGGCAGGGGGGTGGGTTGTTCATCTTTCCAGATATGACTGCACCGTAAATGATGCGCCTCCTGCTCCATCGCACTTGATTCCCCAAGCGATGCGATGGTGGCATAGCCTGCCTCATGCAGGCTGGACAAGTCCTTCTGTGCCATATAGGAGGGGACAAGGCAGCGTTTACGCCGTGGTAGTGGCTCTGCCACCCTTAAAAAAGCATGGGGATGAAGTGTCAACCCACATGCTGGCTCATCCCCTGCGAGATAACGCCCCCCACGTCCCAATTCCTCACGAGAATGTAGAGCAAAGACCGTTACACATACTCCAGTATGATACCGCCACCCTCGGAAATCGACCGGGTCCACCGTCAAACGAGCCGTAGGTAGGCGTGCTAAAATCGCTGCCACATCTGCCCGTAAACGCGCCACAAAAGGGCGTAATTTATCAGGGAATGTCAGCGTCTCTAACTTCTGTAGCGCAATATGAGCCGGGCCAACAGCATCCATCATCCCTAAAAGCAACTCCGCCCATGCCCCACCATGCTCCCGCACGGCGGCGGCATCACGCCGGTCTAACGCATGGATAATCGCCTCACGCTCAGCCCCGCTAAAGCCATCCTCTATCAAGCTCCAAACCATAACAGGCATGGAAAGGTCAAAAGAGACATGAGCAATCCCCAATTTTGCAAGGGCCTCCGCCCCTAGAGCGATGACCTCGGCATCGGCCTCGGCTTTATCAGGGCCGATAAGCTCTATCCCCGCTTGGGAGATTTGACGCTGCCCCTCACGCCCCGGCGTGCCGATAACCACACAATCCCCCGCATAAGAAAGACGGAGCGGGCGCGGGCAATCCTGCATCCGCACCGCTGCAATACGGGCGATCTGCGTTGTCATATCCGGCCGCAATGCCATCATCCGATGCGAGGATGGATCTAACAAACGGAAGCTCTGCTCCGCCAAAGCCGCCCCGGACCCACTCAACAATGAGGCCTCAAACTCTAACAAAGGGGGACGGACGCGCTCATAGCCATGGCAGGAGAATACATCCATCACCGCTGCAAGGCCGCGGGCCTCTGCCTCTGCCTCGACGGGGAGGAGGTCCACAAACCCCATAGGCAACAAAGCCGGGTTTGATAAATCTGGTGTCTCCATCATGCCCGCATGGCCTCTTCTGCAACGCACCCATAAGCCCAATCTAACCACGGTAAGAGGGCCTCTATATCCTCTGCCTCAACCGTGGCCCCACCCCAAATCCGTAATCCGGCAGGGGCATCACGATAACCAGCAAGGTCATAACCCGCTTGCTCGGCCTCTAAAAGGCTGGTCATCTTCTTAATCGCCGCAGAACGTTGGGCATCATCTAAAGCCTCAAACCACGGTGCGGTAATCTTTAAGCAAATAGAGGTGCAAGAGCGTGTCTCTTTTGTCGCGCTGAGGAAGGCCACCCAATCACGCTGAGCCACCCATGCCTCCACAAGGGCGAGATTCTTCCGTGCCCGTGCTTTCAGAGCCTCCAAACCACCAATGGATTCCGCCCAACGTAAGCTATCCAACGCATCTTCCACACATAACATGGAAGGGGTGTTGATTGTATCGCCGCGGAAGATAGCCTCATTCAGCCCTTTTTTATTCGTAAGGCGGAAAATCTTAGGCAAAGGCCGCTGGCTGCCCTCCTCCAACCGTTGTACGGCACGAGGGCTGAGTGCCACCATGCCATGCGCTGCCTCCCCCCCAAGGGCCTTCTGCCACGACCATGTCACAACGTCCAACCGTTCCCATGGCAGGTCCATCGCAAACGCAGCCGAGGTCGCATCGCAAATCACCAACCCTTCATGCTGGGCTGGCACCGCCTCAACCGAAGGGATGCACACACCTGAGGTTGTGCCATTCCATGTCAGTACAACATCACGCGACCAATCAATCTGCGTCATATCGGGCAGGGAGCCATAGGGGGCTTCCAACACGCGGAGGTCATCTAATGCGAGGACATCGCGTAAATCCTGCGCCCATGTGCCAGAGAAGCTCTCAAAAGAGAGGACATCCACACCGCGTTGCCCTGCTATGGCCCACAAAATCATCTCCACTGCCCCCGTGTCAGAGGCTGGGACAATGCCAAGTTGCCAACCCTCTGGCATACCAAGCAAAGAGGCAGAGCGCATTATCACCTCATGCAGCCGTGCGCGCCCTTCTGCCGCACGATGAGACCGCCCAAGAAAAGCCCCTTTAAGGGCATCAGGCGTCCAGCCAGGGCGTTTGACGCACGGGCCAGATGAGAAATACGGTCGTTGCGGACGGCGGGAAGGCTTAGCGGGGGGCATAACGGGTTGGTTATCCATCATTACGGTAAAGGATCATCTTTTCTTAGGTGTCACACGCATCATGAGGGGTCAAGATAAGCGAAGCATGATTGGCAGAACAACGCCGATTGCGTAAGACACACATCATGATAAAACAGCCGCGCCGCCACACAAAGCGTCTCATAACCTTAGCTTGGTTAGGGCTTTACCTCCTCCTTAGCCTCTTTATCGCAAATAATTGTGAGCTAGCACAACATAGATTGGCTTTCTGCCTTGCGAGCCTCTTTGTACCGCTATGCGTTTTATCCTGCGGGCGTTTTTTAGCATGTTGCCTCAGTGTACCATTAGCGAGCCTTATAATCGCCAATCTTTATATCATCATCCATTATCACAAAATAACCTACGATATGTGTATGGCCATCGCCGGGACGGATAGAGCCGATGCGGCCACTATGCTGCGGACAATCCCTATCACGCCCTTTTTACTCGCCAGTTTGCTCCTAGGCGGTGTGCTATACGCCACAGCACGAGCTGCGCGTTTTCGCCCTCTCCATGCTTTAATCGGCTTTATAGGCTGTGCGCTTACCTTCACCATTGCCTTACATCGCCCTCTTAATCGCGATGTTGCCGGACATTATAATGTCGCTATTACCTATGATGCTCTGCATCATCGTTACGTCAACAGCCCGTATTTTGCAAAAAACCTCGCTTTTTACATCAATCTTCCCGGTTTTATTGGTAATTCCCTCGCCATTTTCGCACTTAAACAAGGCTATCAGCAAACAAAATCATACCGCCATAGCCTCACCTTTGCCCCGCATGAGCACATAAACTCCGCAATTCTGCCGGGGCGTGTTGTAGGAGAGAAAAACATCATCCTCATCATCGGGGAATCAGACGCAGCACGCCATCACGGCCTTTATGGCTATACAGAGCAGGACACGACCCCACACCTCCGCACCCTCGCCGCACAAGGCGCACTATGCGCCATGAGCAACGCCCATTCTGCTGCCAACATGACGCATAACGCTGTGCCGATGATGATCTCCTTCCTCACCCCGCAAGACCGCCGCGCTATCCTGACTGAGAAAAACCTCATCGAACTCGCTCGCGCCCATGGCTATAAAACCTTATGGGTAGGAAGCCATGAGGGGACATCCCTCTATAATAGTCCGATTGGCTATCTCTCCGGCTTTAGTGAACAGGTCGTTCGGCCCGATTACAGCACCCTCCCCCTCACCGTGCGTGAACATGACGATGAGAGCCTCCTCCCTGCTCTCCAACATCAATTAGAAATTTATCGGCAGGAGCCGGCGGGGCATTTTATTATTATCCATCTCATTGGTAGTCACGTTTCATACCGGGAGAAAACAACCCCAGAGGACCGGCACGCCCTACCCCGTGCTGGGAGCTATGACCAAGCCATCCATCATGTGGACCATCTCATCGCAACGATTCTTCAGATGGTGGAGCAGACATTACCCCATAGCACGCTCCTCTACAGCGCAGATCATGGGGAAATCCTCACCTCACCTGATAATGGCATGCATGGGGTTTATGATGGCGGGCAAGAGCAATATCGTATCCCTATCTATTTCGCAGGCCTACATCATGCCTCTTATTGCCAGCAAGCCGAGGCACTCCGCCAAACTGATGGGACATTCTCCCAACTTATGGAGAAATACATCCTTTTAACGATGATGGGGTATCAACTCGCCCCAGAGGCTCTACACGCAGCCCGGCAACAAGACCTCATCTTACATTCTGATGGAGAAACGTACGATTATAACCGGCTTCCCGGCCCCAAAGCCCCGTAACGGCTTGGGAAATGATGGTGCGAAAGAGGGGACTCGAACCCCTATGCCTTGCGGCGGTCGATTTTGAGCCGACTGCGTCTACCAGTTCCGCCACTCTCGCTCATATTATCCTGCGTTCATCCGCAGGTGATGACCCGCTTATAAAAGATTCCGCCACAAAGGACCAGAGGTGAAGAGAAAAAATCTTACCGGGTCACTCTTTCCCGCTCATCAACAAGATATTACGCATCGCTGCACCTGATGCCCCCTTGCCTAAATTATCTAGCCGCGCTGTCAACAATGCCTGCCCGCTATGCCCGCTCACCCGCAGCTCCATATCATCACGGCCAGCAAGAGCATCAGCGGCTAATTTTGGCTCAGACTCTACAACGCGGATTGTTTGGGCATCCTTATAAAAAGCCTGCAAAGCCGCTGTAACATCCTCAATCATCGGGACACCGGGGAGAGAAACAAGATGCAAAGGAATGGACACTATCATCCCTTGAGGGAAATGCCCCACTGACGGCACAAAAAGCGGATTGCGCGTCAACCCGCTATAATGCGTCATCTCCGGTAAATGTTTATGTTGTAGATTTAGGCCATATAAAAAGAAAGGCGGGCCACCTTCCGCCTCTTGCTGCTCAATCAACGCCTTACCACCGCCGCTATACCCTGAAACAGCATTGATGGAGATATGAGCATCCATCGGAATAATCCCCGCCTGCACAAGCGGGCGTAATAACGCGATCGCCCCCGTGGCATAACAGCCGGGGTTACTCACAAACCGCGCTTTACGGATACGCTCTGGTTGAGTCGAATCCAGCTCTGGCAAGCCATACACCCAATCCGGATCCACACGATGAGCCGTACTCGCATCCAAAAAGCGCGTCTTGGTCCCGTGCCCTAAGGCCACAGCCTCACGCGCGGCATCATCAGGTAAACACAGCACGGTAATATCGGCCTGCGCCATAAGCTCTTGGCGGGCTTGAGGGTCCTTCCGGCGAGCGGGGTCAATGCTTAATAAAGTCAGAGCATAACGTTCCGCTACGGCCTCAATACGGCGGCGAATCCCAAGCCCTGTTGTTCCAGCCTCGCCATCAATAAATATGCGCGTTGTCATCCGGGCTGCTCCCTCTGGCCTTACCAATAGAACGGCGTCTGTCTTCTTTCATACACTAGCATGATGTGCCCGTCCCGCTCGAACTGGTCAAGAAGGCTCATGCCAATACTGCCCAAAACAAGACGTGAAGCGCGATTATCTTCCCGCGCAACCGCCACAACACGCTCTATCCCCGTATCCAACACAAAATTAAGAGCAACAGCTGCGGCCTCCCGTGCGATTCCCCGCCCTGATGCCCATGGGAACAACGCAAAGCGCAGGCCCAGCCCGCGCCCATCGGGCCGCTCATGCACGCCCGTCATCCCGACAAAGCGATTCTGCTCGATGATGGAGAAAATACCAACGCCACGCTCGGCCCAAAAGGCGACATCCTCAGCCATCTCAGCCTCAGCTTGAGCACGACTCCGCACCCCGCCCAGCATAGAGCCAAAGGCCGCACCATCAGCCTTTAAGCGGGCCATATCCTCCATATCCGGCCAATTTACAGGCCGGAGGAGGAGGCGCGCCGTCCGCAGCTCACTGCCTGCCACAATGCGCCGCCTTATAACGCATTAGCGCGCGATGGGACGATAACGAATCCGGCTCGGCTCCGTTGAATCCGGGCCTAAACGGCGGCGTTTATCTTCCTCATATTGCTGGAAGTTACCCTCAAACCATTCCACATGGCTATCGCCCTCAAAAGCGAGGATATGCGTGGCCAGACGGTCCAAAAACCAACGGTCATGGCTGATGACCACAGCACAACCAGCAAAGGATTCCAACGCCTCTTCTAAAGCGCGAAGGGTATCAACATCTAGATCGTTTGTTGGCTCATCCAGCAGGAGGACGTTGTTATCCTCTTTAAGCATCTTTGCCAGATGCACGCGGTTACGCTCACCACCAGAGAGGACGCCAAGACGCTTTTGCTGGTCTGGCCCCTTAAAGTTAAACGCCCCAACATAAGCACGGGAAGGTACAGCCCGCTTGCCAAGATGGATAACATCCGTCCCGCCGGAGATTTCCTCCCACACAGTTTTGCTATCATCAAGGTCGTTACGGGACTGGTCAACATACCCCAACTTGACGGTATCACCGATTTTCAGCGAGCCAGAATCAGGCTGCTCTTGGCCGGTAATCATCTTAAAGAGGGTCGATTTCCCCGCCCCATTAGGCCCAATCACCCCAACAATGCCCCCCGGGGGCAGCTTAAAGTTAAGGTTATCAATCAACTGCCGATCACCAAAGCCTTTGCAGAGATTCTCAGCCTCAATAACCGTCTGGCCTAGACGAGGGCCAGGTGTGATGACAATCTCCGCCGTGCTGCCAGCGGCATCCTGCCCTGCGGCCAGCATCTCCTCATAGCGCGTAATACGGGCTTTGCTCTTGGCCTGACGGGCTTTAGGCGAGCTGGAAATCCATTGTTGCTCAGCAGCGAGGGCACGCTGGCGGGCACTTTCTTCTTTCTCTTCCTGCGCGAGGCGTTTGCGTTTTTGCTCCAACCATGAGGAATAATTACCCTCGAATGGATAACCACGCCCGCGCTCAATCTCCAAAATCCAGTTCGTGACATTGTCAAGGAAGTAACGGTCATGGGTGATGACCATCACCGTGCCTTTATACTCGCGCAATGTCTTTTCCAGCCACGCAACACTCTCGGCATCTAAATGGTTGGTCGGCTCGTCCAGCAGGAGAATATCGGGTTTCTCCAACAACAAACGGCATAGAGCCACGCGGCGTTTCTCACCGCCGGAGAGCTTATCAACAGGGCTATCGGCTGGGGGGCAACGCAGCGCATCAAGAGCAATCTCTAAATGACGGTCCAGCTCCCAGCCGTCTTCTGCATCAATCTTCTCTTGAAGTTCGGCCTGTTCTGCCAAAAGAGCCGTCATCTCATCATCAGACATCGGCTCAGCAAACTTCATGGAAATCTCATTGAACCGCTCAACAGCCTTCTTCAACTCACCAAAGCCTTGAGCAGCGTTCTCACCAACGGTCAAGTTCGGGTCGAGCTGCGGCTCTTGCTCCAAATAGCCGATGCGCACACCTTCAGCCGCCCAAGCCTCACCGCCGAACTCTTTCTCAATCCCTGCCATCACTTTAAGCAGGGTGGACTTACCCGCACCATTCACACCGAGGACACCAATCTTCACCCCCGGCAGGAAGGAGAGCGTAATCCCCTTAAATACCTCGCGGCCGCCCGGATAGGACTTTGTGACGTCCTTCATGACATAAACATACTGATAGGCGGCCATGGTAGCGGTCTCCCTCTTAAACGCGCGACAAGAATACAGAAAGCAGGGCCCTGCCCCCTGTTACCTTGGGGCGTTCTCCCAAAAATACAAATACGCCCCCTTATGGAAGCATCATCTGCGCCCGGCAGGACTCGAACCCGCAACCTAGCCGTTATGAGCGGCCAGCTCTAACCAATTGAGCTACAGGCGCATAGACATTCCGTCATGTCGCCCAGACGCACTTTTTTTGCAACCCCTTCCGTATGAAAAACGTTCTTTCTTCCCTCTCCCACCCCCTCATAATGGCTCTGTAATACACATATACAAAGCCGAATGTATCCTTTATTGATAGGTTCATCCGCCTACATAATCAGATCAATGGAGCTTGGCATGGACGTTAGCAAAATTTCCCCCGGTAAAGATGTCCCTAATGACATCAATGTCGTTATTGAGATTCCTCAAGGCTCTCAAGTAAAGTACGAAGTTGATAAAGAGAGCGGGGCTATTTTTGTGGATCGCTTCCTCTTTACCCCCATGGCTTATCCTGCCGCTTATGGCTTCATCCCCAATACACTCGCCGCTGATGGCGACCCGGTGGATGCCCTTGTTCTCACCCCGGCTGATGTCCTCCCCGGTAGTGTTATCCGTGCCCGGCCTATTGGCGTGCTGAAGATGGAAGATGAAAGCGGGCAAGATGAGAAGCTCATCTGTGTGCCGCATGATAAAATCCATCCGCAATTCAGCACCGTGCAGTCTTTGGACCAACTGCCAGAGATTACCCTTAAAGCCATCGCCCATTTCTTTGAGCGTTATAAGGACTTAGAGCCTAATAAATGGGTAAAAGTCGCTGGATGGGGCGATAAAGCAGAAGCCGGCAAGGTGATTGAAGCAGCCCTCGCCGCAGCGAAGAAGTAAGTTCTAAGCACATTCTTCTTATAAAAGCGGGCTGTCTCTAAAAGGGGCGGCCCGTTTTTTATAAAGGCGTGCTACGCGCAGCATAGCCATAAAAAAACCACCTTGCCCTTAGCAACGTGGTTCTTCTACCGGTCTGGAGCGGGCGAAGGGATTCGAACCCTCGACCCCAACCTTGGCAAGGTTGTGCTCTACCCCTGAGCTACGCCCGCATCAGATTCTCTACCAACAACCCAAACTTTTATCATTTGGAGCGGGCGAAGGGATTCGAACCCTCGACCCCAACCTTGGCAAGGTTGTGCTCTACCCCTGAGCTACGCCCGCATCGCTGGTGGGAGGCTTATGCCCCAAAGCTATCCTTGATGCAATCCCTTATGAAGATTTTATTTTCTAAAATCAAACGGCCATCCCCTTACAACATGGCTCCCCTGCCTGTGCAAAAAGGGAGAACCATCCTAATATTAAAGGAGATTTTTCAGGCCATAAAGTTCCACCATCATGACAGATTCTCTCTTTTCTCCTCACACGCCCGCTCATGCTGTGGATGTTGACCAAAGTAATTTTATGCAAAAGGTCGTGGAGGCCAGCACGACCACACCCGTTATTGTGGAGTTCTTCTCCCCAACATCATCTAGCGCGCAGCACGTCTCGCCCCAGCTCACAAAAGCAATTCAGGCTATGGAGGGGCGCATTACATTAGCGCGGGTCAATGTTACAACCAACCGCACGCTTATTACCCAGCTTGCCCAAATGGGCTTACCGTTACAAACGGTGCCTCTCCTTGTTGCCTTCTGGCAAGGGCAAGTACGCGACATCCTCCCTGGTAAAGCTTCGGAGTCGCAACTCAAAACATGTCTTGAGGCACTCCTTAAAGAAAGCGGACAAAGCTTACCGGCCTCCGCCCTTTTGGACGCAGCGAAAACAGCCCTCCACTCTGGAGAATGGGCCGAAGCGACCAACCATTATGCGAGCCTCCTCGAAATAGAGCCAGACTCCCCAGAGGGCTGGGCCGGGCTTATCCGCTGTATGATTGGCTTAAATGATCCAGAAGGTGCGGAAGAAGCTGCAAGCCAAGTCCCTGAGCATTTACTGACCGCCCCGCTCATTACTGAGGCTAAAGCGGCCCTCCAAACCTATCTGGAAGGGCAAAAGGCCGCCGGTAAACTCTCCCATCTACGCCAAGCTGTTGCCCAATCCCCCGAAGATACGGCACTGCTAACAGAGCTTGCTACCGCCCTCAATGGTGCAGGACAGCGCGATGATGCAGCCCAGCTTTTGCTGGATATAATCGCACGAGATAAAGACGGGGCTGGGCAGGACGCAAAGGCGCAATTACTCAAACTCTTTGAGAGCTGGGGTATGACTGACCCTGCTACGCTCGCTGCACGGCGTAAGCTCTCCTCGCTCCTTTTCTCATAACATTCTTAACATGCTGAGCTAACGTTATATTCACAAGGGGGACTGTGCGCGTGCTAAGACAACCACCACCGGAAAATACGCAAACAACTCTCAGTAAGCCGCGCCATGTCCCTGCCTTGCAGGACATCACCCTAGCAGACTTGCCCCCACGCGTTGGCCTGCTCCCTCTCGCCGAGACGATTCTACTGCCCCAAGGGCAGCTTCCACTCACCGTTTTTGAGCCGCGCTATCTCGCTCTTTTAGAAGCCTCTTTGGCGCATCATCGTATGATTGGCATCATCCAGCCTCATATGAAGGCACGTTTTGGTGATGAAGCCCCCTTGCTGGAGACCATCGGTACATTAGGGCGTATTACCTCCTTTATGGAGCAAGAGAGCGGGCAGTTCTTCATTACCCTCACTGGGGTCTGTCGCTTCCGCCTCTTGCAAGACCAAACGACAGAGAGCGGCTGGCGAGAAGGACGCATCAATGCCATGCCCTTCTCTCATGACCTACTAGAACCCCCTAACTACACGCTGGACCGCAACGCGTTCTCCAAAGCTTTAAAGGGCTATAGCCAACGCCATGAGCTATCCATCAAATGGGATAATCTAAAGACCCTCAATAACAGCACACTTGTGACTATGCTCTCGATGTTGCTGCCTTTCTCCTCACTCACAAAACAAGCCTTGCTAGAATGTAAGAATCCATGCGACCGTGCCCACAAGCTCCTAGAGGAACTCGCACATTAGGCATCCCGCCTGCATAATAGGATTTGGCTTATGACCTCTGCCCCACCATCCCCCGCCCTGATTGCGCGCCTTGTCTGCCCCGTGACAAAAGGGCCTGTCCATTATGATGCAACGCGTAATTGCATCATCAGCCCCCAAGCACAACTCGCCTTCCCTGTGCGTGATGGCATCCCCGTCATGCTGCCAGAGCAAGCAACCCCGCTTGAGGCTGACTAAACACGACTCGTAACCGTCATCTTTAAGGCTTCTGCCGAGCTTCTGGCGCACCATACATAACATCTGTCCGTGTCTCTGGCGGTGCCATTGGAACACCAGGTGCTCCCCCTGCCGCACTCCGCGGCGCACGGCCTGAGATTTCATCAGGTGTGGGTTGGATGGTCTGAACCACAGGCACCATCCCGCCCCAATAAACAGGTGGTGGGTGATGCACTTCACGAAATGGCTTCTTCGGGTAAGCTTCTGTCATATCCGCTTTGGGTAAATGACGATGGCTCTGCCCTTCATCATCCTCTCTTGCGCAACCACTAAGTACGAGGGCGCAGGCCAAAAAACATGGCCAGACTCCATAACGTACAGCCCAGCCGGGGGCAAAAATACGCATACAGGAAGGGCGAAAAAACCTCGTCATCTCCACCTTATAGCATGTCTATATGATTGACGAAGACCCATGAGCATGAAAAGAAAAAGCATGTTTGACGGCACTCTTTCTTCCCCGCGGCAAAGGCTCCATGCTTGGTTAGATGGTCTTTTTAAAGACCATGCTCTTTTCCGCCTTGTATGGACCAATCTAGCCCCTGTCATACCGGGGCGTGTCTGGCGGAGTAACCATCCCACACCATCACGCCTGAGACGCTGGCGCAAAACGCTTGGCTTAAAGACGGTCTTCAACCTACGCGGGCATCGCCGTTGCGGGGCAGATGCGTTAGGACGGGAGATGTGCCAGCATATTGGCTTGCCTTATCTTGATATGGCCTTTGAGAGCCGCAACGCCCCCCATAAGGACCGTATCTTACGCTTCCATAGCTTATATAAGCAGGCACAATTCCCCCTGCTTTTACATTGTAAATCCGGAGCGGATAGAACGGGCCTTGCTAGCGGCCTTATCATTCTTTTTGAAGGAGGAACGGCAGAAGACGCTCTCAAACAACTCCATTGGCGTTTTCTCCACTTTCGCCATTCCCGCACGGGTGTGTTAGATGCATTTTTTCTACTGTATCAAAAAACAGCCGAAGGCCGCCTAAGCTTCCTCGATTGGCTTCATTATGAATATAACGAAGATGCGTTGCGTACTGCCTATCGCGCTGGCACGTTTAGCCATCTTCTTGCCACATCAATTAAGAAATCATAACAGGACTCTTTAAATCAATATGGTTTTATGGGCGAACAGCCATTTCCCTTATGAAATTAAGGATTTGCTGACGATTTCGCTCCTCCTTGATGCTATAATAAACCCTAGCGAGTTCTAAGGTTTCAGGCATCATGAGTAGTTCAATCCCTGCTATTTCTTTTTCTGCCATAGACGCCTCTACTTTCTCTGCAGTTCGCCCTTTATGGAAAGGTGTCTGCTCCTCATGCACGCCAACATTAGCAGCCGTTGTAAAGCCATCCAGCTCATCAAAAAAGAACCCAACCGGCACGCCTAAGATTTTCGCTATCTCATACAGGCGGCCTGCACCGATACGATTCGTCCCGCGCTCATATTTTTGTATCTGCTGAAAGGTAATACCTAATGCCTTGGCCAGCCTCTCTTGCGAATATTTTCGCAAGCCCCGCAACAAGCGGATACGCTTACCAACATGTGAATCAACAGATGAAGCTATATCAGCCATCACTCAACAACCCCGCTCCCCACAGATTAACCAACTCCCCTCCACGAAGTCGTTAGTAATTAGTTAATCCGAAAGCTACGTCAACGCGTCTTGACTAACGATTCGTTAATATGAACATGTTTTTGCTTCCTCCCGTATCCTCCCCACACAGCCATTAAAACTGACAAAATAGCTAACGTAAAAGGGCCCCAACGCCCAATATATGTAAAAACTGTCCATGCCTCTGCATCAGGTAAAACACGAATCAAAGTCTGCTCTTTACCCCATTTTGTATGGCCTACATCCCGCCCTTCTGCATCATAAATAGCAGACACACCCCGGTTATTAGCAAAAACTACGGGTAAACCCTCCTCCACAGCACGCATCCTGCCTGTTGCCAGATGTTGCCGTGGCCCAGCACTATTGCCATACCAAGCATCATTAGAAATTGTCAGTAACCACTCTGGCCGCTGACCAGACGCTACCACACTGCCAGAGAATATAATCTCATAACAGACCATAGGACCTACACGCCCTATCTGCGGCAAGTCCCACCGTGTTAAGCCCGGCCCCGGCACCACAACGGCCGGTAAAAGATGGAATGGTAGTATCCATGGTTCATATTCCCCAAAGGGGACAAGGCGGCTTTTGTCATAAATCGCCTCAATATGGCCATCTGCTGCAAGAGCGATCAAACTATTATACCAGCGACCCTTCCCCGCACGCCGGTCAGACCCCAACAGAACAGGGGCCCCTGCCGCAGCTGTTGCAATGGTTTGGCGTGCCCATTCATCCTCATCCAACAAACCGGGAAAAGCCGATTCGGGCCATATCACAACGGGGAGATGGCCCGGCAAATGCGCCCGTGCATCGGCCACGGCACGGGCTGTTAGCTGTAGATAAGACTCAAATTGCTCCGATGCGCCATCACGTTCCAGAACATCATCCTCAGGCACATTACCTTGCACAATGGCAATGGCTGGTTTGCCCCCTCCAGAATGATGAGCATGATGCTCAACACGCCACGCACCCCAGCCGCACCATAAAATAGTACAGACACATACACCCAAAGCAGCCCGCCGCCCCTGCCATAGAGCCAGCGATGCCAACACGACCATAAAAGTCAGCCCATCTACCCCTATAAGGGAGGCTGGTTGAATCAACACATCCCCCACATAACCGGGAAGCTCCAGCACGCTGCCAAGGGGATTCCATGGGAAGCCAGAAAAGTAAAAAACACGCGCCATATCGGCCAATGTCCAACTCCCGGCGAATAATAACAGGCGCGGCCATCCCTCTGGTACCAACCTGCATAAAAGAGCAGGGACTATAAATAAGGGGGCAATAAGCAAAGCCACACCGGGGGCTGCGAACGGCACAGCCCACCAAAACTCCTCAACACGCGTTAAGATAGCGTTCGTCAGCCAATATAAACCTGCTGTGTAAAACCCCATCCCGAACAAAAAAGCCCATAACGCCGCTTGCCGTTTAGTGGGGGCCAGACCGACCGCCTGATACAAAACCCCCAAAGCAAGAGGAAGAGCCGGGATAAAGCAAAGCGGCGGCAAAGATAACGCTGCTATACATCCCGCCATGATAAGATATAGGGCACCGCGCCACCCTCCCTTTTGCGGTAGGGAACACAATGCCTTTATCCTCATGTGAAGTACCTTTTAAGTGATGTTTTCAATCCAACGCATCGCGCAGACGACGCTCATAATGCCGGTAATATTTATCGGCCAGCAACTCGCTTTTTACCAAAATAGCGACATCTGTTGTGTTGAACTGCTCATCCACCACAGCACCATCACCAACATACCCCCCTAAGCGCAAATATCCTTTAATTAAGGGGGGTAATTTGCTTAGGCAGCGGCGGCGGTCGAGCATCGCAGGGTCTGCACGCCGCATATCCACATAACGCTCTGGCAAGGCTCGTACACGCAAAGCAGGTGGGGCTAGATGGTTATGATAAAGCCATGTCAGCTCCTCATCCATCTCCTCCAGCGAGGTACCATGTAAGCTGGCACAACCAAACAAAATATCAATGCGATGCAAGAAAATATAAGAAGCAATGCCACGCCATAAAAGCTGCATCGCCGCACGACCACGATACTCCTTCGCCACGCAAGAACGCCCCACCTCCAGCAAGCGGCCAGAGAAATTTGTTAAGCAAGAAATATCATATTCATCAGCTGTATAAAAATGATCTTGCGGACCAAGCATATCAGAGCGCAACAGCCGATAAGTCCCCACCACAACGGGCTTATCTTCCCCAGAGGCGTGATCAACTACCAACAAATGATCGGCTATCTCATCAAACTTATCGGCATCTAGCTGCGTCTTGAGAGCTTCCTCACTTGGATGCGCCCCCATTTCCCCAAAGAAAACCCGATATCGCAAAGCCTGAGCGGCGCGAATCTCCTCCTCATTAGCAGCAAGACGAACGCCTAAACTCCCACCTCGCAACTCTTGAAAACCACCGTCACGATTAAGGGCAAGACCCGCCAATGTATCCATTTGTTGCCGCGTCTTCTCGCTAGTAACCAAGTCACTCATATCCGAATCCACTTCAGGCGAGGAAGTTATCTCTTCCGCTCTCATATGCTCTAGCACGCTTTTCCTGGTCATATGAAATGACTCACTTCTCATGCCCAGATCGCGAAGCAACGGATGAGTTTTCACCGCCACTCGTGCGCCGCCCAAACAACTCAGCACGATGAGACATAAGATCAAAACCTAATTTAGCCGCAATCTTTGCGAGTAGTCCTACCAACTCATCATTTTCAAACTCAATAACATTACCGCTATCAATATCAATCAAATGATAGTGATGGCCATTCTCACTCGCTTCATATCGCGCGCGGCCACCACCAAAGTCTCGCCGCTCTAATATACCTTTTTCTTCGAGAAGGCGTACTGTTCGGTACACAGTCGCTACAGAGATTCGACTATCCAAAGCAGAGGCGCGGCGATAAAGCTCCTCTACATCCGGATGGTCTTCAGCCTCCGAGAGGACGCGCGCGATTACACGCCGCTGGCCTGTCATTTTTAAACCATGCTTAACGCATAGGCGCGCAATGGGGGAATCCCCCACATCGCCGCCGGACGCAGCACTCTCGCGTCCCATTTTTTTTGTGCTCATCACCATACAGATGATTTACCCGATTATGATGGGGTTTGTCCAACACACATCATAATCGGGACGGTGCCCCCCTTGAGCCTTAATCTATCAGTGAGCCGTATAGAGCAATCGTGCCCTTATTGCTCAGTCTTATCCTCACGGCGGCGACCCAAACCAATGCGCCGTGCCAAAGATGAGCGATGATTCGCATAATTAGGGGCAACCATCGGGTATTCTGCTGGCAAGCCCCAACGCTCCCGATATTCTTGCGGAGTCATATTATAAGCAGTTTTAAGATGACGGCGCAGAAGCTTTAATTTTTTACCGTCTTCAAGGCAAATAATATAATCCGGGAAAACGGACTTCCGCGGTGGAACAGCCGGTACAGGCTTTTCCGGCTCTATATCAGCAGGGGCCCCCGCACTAGCCAACGCCCCATGAACGGAGCGAACAAGATCAGGCAAAGCCTCAGAGGCGACATCATGACTACTTACATAAGCGGTAATGATCTGTGCTGTAAGCTGGCGCAGATCCTGCATTTCTGTCTCAGATGACATAAATAGTTGACTCCTAAGAAATTCGCTTGGAACAATACCTGATTACCAGAAAAAGCACAACAATGAAAATCCCCTATGTTGTAATAGTGAAGCCTTATTGCTAACAGAGACCTGCTAACATGTTTATAAACTGTTCAAAATTACAGCTTTAACCTAACATCTTTTCAAGAAACACCATATCATAACATTCTATGGGGAATCTCTTTCACCTACTTCCCCCTTTTTATGGCTCTGTAACTTTTATTCAATAAACCTCTTTCGTCTTTTCCTATGAAAAGCAACACTCACAACATTCACTTTAAATGAAGAAAAAGCCAACTCACCGCGGCAACATATTGTCTTATAAGATAGAACGCGCCCAATCCTTGTGGACCGTATAGAGACGTAAAAAATTGTTAATTAATGTTTAAAACCAAACTTATCTTGCCCTAATCATCATACTGAATCCGTTAAGTACCGGAAAATACGAGCATCTTCACCATCTTGATAATAATGAGGCCTCACCGCTATCTGCTGGAAACCTTCTTGCTCATAAAGAGCGGCTGCGTGCTTATTACTCAAACGGACCTCTAAAAAGAGTGTCATCCCCTCTTGCCGCGCTTTATGCAAAAGGTGGCGTAACATGTATCGCCCTATGCCCCGTCTCCGCCATGCAGGATGAACACCGAGGCTTAATATCTCCCCTTCATCCAACACGGAACGACTGACGATGAAGCCAATCGGCAGAGCCTCCTTTGGTTCATTATTTACACTCTGGGAGGCAACTTTGCAGGCCAACCACACCTCTGCACCGGGCATTGTAAAAATCTGCTCAAACGCAGCTTGTGACCACGGCTCATGCTCCGCAAAAACCGCATGATGCAAGGCAGATAAAAGAGCCGTTGCCTCTACCCCCACTTGCATCATCACAATCATGGCATGCTCGTAAGACAATAATGCACCATCATCCCCTCTCAACGCGGAGCTAGGCGAAGGCCACCAGCAGGGGGCCGTGCTTCGGGCGGGTCGATATAAAGGGGCTCTAACGCATAAGATTGCGGCGTTTGTAGGCCCTCAATCGCTGCTTGGAAAATGCCTTCCGCCGTGGGGGCGGCTAATGGCAACCGCTCACTCTCACGCCCTAACCGTGCCTCTCCCATCGCGCCTGTCAGATCCGGCAAAGCATCCTCCCCATACACGGCATCACCAGCAATGGCGGGCCATAAACCGGGGGATATCTCTTCCACCGGCAAGGCATAAACCGCATTACCGGGAGGGTCCACAAAAACACGTCCACGCCGTGCGAGGCAGAGAATCGTTGCATCCTTCCGTTGCAGACTCGCTCGCATGGCATCACCCAGACGAACCCCAACACCCTGACATGACCAGCCCCGTGCCAGCCCGGCGGCTAAAGAGAGAGAGGCGCGTAAACCAGTAAAAGACCCCGGCCCGATAATCGCTGCAAGCAAATCAGGCGGGTGAGACCAACCCGCTTGTGCTAATAGGGCCTGCACTGTAGGGGCAAAACGCTCTGACGCGCCACGCCCTGCTAAGCTCTGCTGGGCGATAACCGTACCGCCCTCCAACAAAGCGATAAGATTACTCAAGCCCCGACCGGCCCCAGCCCCATTTAAAACCAAGCACCGCTCGGGCTTCATAACCACAAGCAGGCCTCATCCATCGGTAAGCGAGGAGCGCGGGAGGGAGGCTCCATAGCCTCATCAGGATAGCCCAAAGCGACTAGAAAATTCGCCCGCCATCCTTTTTTACGGAAGCATTGCTCCTCCACCATCATGGCATCAAAACCCGACATTGGCCGTACTGCCAAGCCTAAAGCCCGGGCCGCCATGATGAGATACGCCCCTTGCAACGTCCCATTGCGAAAAGCCGTCTCATCACTCAATCCTACATCGGCAGCAAACCAATCACGCAGACCCGGCAATGGGTTGAGTGTTTTAAGCTGCTCGAAGAATAAAGGATCATACCCCACAACCACCAATACGGGGGCGGCCATGGCGCGCTCTACATTACCAAGGGACAAAGCGGGGCGAATCGCCTCGCGCGCCTCTTGGGTTTGTAGAAACGCAAAACGTGCGGGAGCACAATTACCAGAGGTTGGGCCGAGTTTGAGCAAATCATAAAGCTGGTGCAACACATCATCCCCCACAGCCTTAGTGGAGAACCCTTCCGCTGTGCGGCAATGGGTAAAAAGCTCCTCCGCAAGGAGGGGGCTTTTAGGCTGCTCGACCTGCTGTCCGTCAGGCGTTACGCCTGATGGGGGGGATGTTGTCATGAACGTTTACTCCTCTACAGCTTCAACCGCCGTCACCTCTGGCACATAATGGCGTAACATATTCTCTACCCCGTGACGCAATGTCGCACGGGAGGATGGGCAGCCAGAGCAAGCCCCCTGCATACTAAGATACACGACCCCTTCGCGATACCCACGAAAGACAATATCCCCCCCATCACTCGCTACGGCGGGACGCACCCGTGTATCTAACAACTCCTTCACTTGGGCAACAATCTCGGCATCTTCTGGGGCAATATCAGCCTCTGGAGCAGCAATCTCACCTGCAAGAGCAGGAACGCCGCTTTTAAAGAAATCTGTCAAGGTAATGAGAATACGAGGCCGTAGCGTGGCCCAATCTGCCGCATCAGCCTTTGTAACAGAGACGAAGTCACTCCCTAAAAAAACACGCTTAATCTCGCCCAAACCAAATAACGCATCAGCCAGAGCAGAACGCCCTGCTACAAGGCCTGCCTCTGCAAAATCAACCGAGGGACGCGCCCCCGTCACATCGCAACCGGGTAGAAACTTCAATGTTGCGGGATTAGGGGTATCTTCTGTCTCGATCATCATAAGGGTATCTTGTGTCATAAGGGCCTCTCTTATCAGATACTCAACAGGCTGAGCATCTTTTTTATATACGCTAATGCTTTAACAATGACCTTTATAGTCCTATTTTTCTAGACTATATATCCTGCTAGCAAAACAGGCTATGCTTGTCAGCGTTGGCTTTTGCCCTCCTCTATAAAGAATCCTTAAATGTCTGCGTCTATATCTCCCCCCTCTGCGACAACACCCATCACACCCGGTGTTGTTACTGGGGCAGCGTATAAAGCCCTTATACAACGCTGCCATTTGGGCCGTTATGCTCTCCCTGCGGTGAATGTTAGTAGCTCGACCACGGCCAATATGGCCCTAGAGGCAGCGCGGCGGAATCGTGCGGATATCATCATCCAAATCTCTGCCGGTGGGGCACAATTTTATGCCGGGCGCGGCTTGCCGGATAAGCAACAGGCTCACATCCTTGGTGCTGTTGCTTTAGCACGACATGTTCATCTTCTGGCGCGTCATTATGGTGTAGCGGTCATCCTCCATACAGACCATGCAAACCGGCCTTTATTGGGCTGGTTGGAGGGGCTGATTGAGGAAAATCGTCAGCATTATGGGCAAACAGGCCAGCCGCTTTTCTCCTCCCATATGCTAGACCTTTCTACGGAACCATTGGAGCAGAACATCGCTACCGCCGCCACGCTTTTGCAAAAACTAACCCCTCTCGGCATAGGGTTGGAAATTGAGCTTGGCATCACCGGTGGGGAAGAAGATGGCATCGGTACAGAGCTTACCGGCCATCATGCCGCAAAAAACCCAGAGCTTTATACAGAGCCGGAAGATGTTCTTACCGCATGGAAGGCCCTCTCCCCTTTAGGGATGCTCTCCATCGCGGCCTCTTTTGGTAATGTGCATGGCGTCTATAAACCCGGCAATGTGTGCCTCCGCCCCTCTATTTTGCGCGATTCACAGGCTCTTATCGCTACGACATTCCAAACCGAGCCTAACCCGGTCCCGCTCGTTTTTCATGGTGGGTCAGGCTCGGATGAGCAGGATATCCGCCACGCTGTGGATTATGGTGTCTTTAAACTCAATATCGATACCGATACGCAATTTGCCTATGCCCAGGGTGTTGCGACCTATATTGATGCTCATAAAGAAGCTTTTCGCCGCCAAGTGGCACCTGACACGGGACGGCCGCTCAAACATGAATATGATATTCGTAACTGGATGCGCGCAGGAGAAGAACACTGCATCGCCCGCCTCACACGCGCCTTTGATGTCCTCGGCAGCCGTGGGAAAAGCGTTGTCGTCTCTTAGACGCTAAAAGCTAGGGGCTAGAGGGGCGCATCATAGCCCTCAATGCGCCATATGAGGCGGTGTTTGTGGGACACGCTGGCAGGAGGCCGTCCCCACTGTAACATGCTCGCATGAAGGTAAGGGACCATGCCGCCCCGGCAAGGGCCAGAAAAGCTCTATCCCTAATGAAATAGCCACTAAAAGACCCGCTAATAAAGCCCACGGCCAAAAGCGCGGCTCACGACCTAAAAGAGGTGGAATCCCCTGCTCATATTGAAAACGCCGCCCCTCTGCCAACAAGGATTCAGAATCCTGCACAGGCCCGGTGGGGCGGTCCTCATCATCAAAAGGGGCGGGGGAGGAAGGCACTATTCCTTCAACCTTCCAACACGGCTTGCATTTCTGTCCATTCCCGCTTTGTCAGGCCAGAGCTTTCCTGCGTGACGACCTCACCAGCAAGACGGCGGCGTAAGACCTTCAACATCCCAGCGGAGAAGCTATAAGCCCCTAGGCGATATTCCTCAAACGCCTGAGCGGTATGAGGCACCCATGCCTTGAGAATCTCGATCATCTTTTGGGCATAAACGCGAATCTCATATTGCGCGTGGGAATCAGCCCGCAAGGCGAGAAAATGCATCAAATTATGCAAATCAATCTTCCAATACCATTGTGTATAGGTATTGAGGGTAAGGTTAATACGGGCAAGTTCCCGCGCTACGCCCATCCCTTCTGGGTCCAGCATCTCCTCATAATCGCCGTAACATTGCAACGCATCACGTTGGAGAATGGCAAGCACCTGTTGTGCTGTCTCCGCGCTCAAGCTTTCACCACGGCCTTGATGATTCACCGTACTTTGCGCGGCAATATGAGCAGGCTCTGGGAGATAGAACTCTTTATCCAACACAGAGTAACGCGCGGAATATTCATTCACGCTGGCCATGCGATGGCGAATCCACTGCCGTGCGACAAAGAGCGGGAGTTTCACATGGAACTTAATCTCACACATCTCAAAAGGTGTGGAGTGACGATGCCGCATGAGATAACGAATCAGCCCCGCATCCTCAGATGTTTTACGCGTCCCCTTCCCATAAGACACACGCGCAGCCTGCACGACGGCAGAATCGCCGCCCATATAATCCACAACCCGGATGAACCCATGATCCAGCAACGGGAAAGGCTCAAACAAAATCTCCTCCATCGCAGGGACGGTAGGACGAACCGTTTTATGCGGGGAGGCACGCAACGCCGTAATTTCGGATTGTTGCTCGTCTGTTAGGGCCATGATGTCTCTCCTGCTCACCTGCTTAGCGGAAGCCTTGATGTAGCCTTACAACTGCCCCTCCTGCAAGCCTAACCAGTAGGCTACTCTCTTATCCTTGCTATCGGCGTTAAGAGAGCGTATATCTTCTCCTGCTGGAGGCTTCGGCCTTAGCTATGGCGATAAACGGTAAATGAAATAAGTGTTGTGGACCCGGGGGCAGTGCCCGGCGTCTCCACCATCAACCTTTTAGGTTGGCTTAGGGGGACGAAACAGGCTCGACACGCATGGTAAAGATTTACTTTTTGCCCGGCATTGTACCGCCGTTATCGGGCTAATTTTACAAGTGCCAACGATAACTCTGAGGTGCTCGCTGTTGCTGCATAAGCGATAAGCGCGGTCCGGGGGGCACCGGGCAACAGAAGCCCCCCACCCATCCCCTTTTAAATGTGCAAAACCGTAAAGAATATACGGCTCGACCCTTGCGATTTTATCGTAGCTGTCGCACACCTAGAGAGCTTTTTATGAAACAGGTGAGGGTCCCTCCATGAGTGATGATACCAAAGGCCCAGATGGGTTCGATCCGACCCCGCCCAGCAGCCTCCTCCCTTACGATACATGGCTTGAAGAAGCGCATCGCGAGGTCATGCTCAAAGCTTTAGAGCATATTAGTGTGCATGGCCTGCCGGGGGAGCATCATTTCTATATGACCTTCCTCACCAGATTTCCCGGTGTTGTCATCCCTGCTGCGTTGAAAGAACGCTACCCAGAGGAAATGACCATCGTGCTGCAACATCAGTTCCAAAACCTCACGGTGGATCGTAGTGCGCGCTCTTTCTCTGTGGGGCTTTCCTTTGGGGGGGTGCCCAGTACGCTGCATATCCCCTTTGCCGCCATTACAGCCTTTGCCGACCCACATATTCATCTCGTCCTCCGCTTTACACCTCATTATGAGGAAGAAGCTCCCCCGGCGGAGGTTCATAATTTCCGTCCCACACCGCATGAGCAAAAGCCTGATCATGCGGCAAAAGATGATACACCTACCCCCGCTGCCGAAGGTGCGGAAGTTGTCAGCTTAGCCGCATTTCGTAAAAAGCCCGCGGCACAACATTCAGACGATACCGATGATTCTGACCGCTAAGCAGGGGCTGAGCGTGTGAGCCGTTTTTCCTTCTCATGGAAATCTTACAGCCTAAGATGGGCAGGGCTTGTTAGTCTCTCCGCGCTTATCTCTGGGGTGTTTTTACTACTCCATCTCACAGCGGGGATGATGCTAGGGCCAATGATTGCTGGCATTATTATGTCGCTCAAAGGCCGTGCCGTAACTGTAAAGCCTGTATTCTTTACAATGGCCCAAGCCATTCTTGCTTGTGTGGTGGTCAATAGCATTACGCTCTCTGTCCTGCATCATATTTTCTCACACTGGGCGTTAGTCCTCCTTAGTGTGCTGTCGGTTATTGTAGTCAGCTTCGCCACTGGTGCAGGGCTTGCGTGGTTTGGTGTCATGCCGGGAACAACGGCCCTTTGGGGCACCTCCCCCGGTGCGGCTTCCACCATGGTCATGCTCTGTGGGGCCTTTGGAGCAGATGCGCGCCTTACAGCTTTTATGCTCTATTTCCGCGTTATTATGGTAGCTGTGGCGACCTCGCTTGTCTCATGGGTTGTTGTCCGTACCCATCATGATATTGGGATACCCCCTCTTACACAGGGCAATCTCCTCCCCACCCTCAGCCTTATCATCCTTAGTACGCTCATCAGCCTCAAATTACGGATGCCAGCTTTAGCCCTTTTGCTGACCATCCTCATCGGGACGGCCCTACAATTGAGCGATCTTTTACATATTAGCGCGCCATTCTGGCTGCGTATCCCTGCTTATCTTATTATTGGCTGGTCTATCGGGCTGCGCTTTACGGCCCCCGTATTACGCTATGCGCTGCGTTCCATTCCCGCTGTTCTGCTTTCATCCCTTACGCTCATTATCGTCTGTGCTTTACTAGCCTTTCCCGTTGCCTATTTTGCAAAGATTGACCTGCTCAGTGCCTATCTTGCCACCAGCCCCGGCGGGCTGGATACCATCATCGTCATCAGTGCTAACATCCCCATTGCGTTACCATTTATCATTGCAATGCAGACCGCACGCATGATTGCCGTTGTCACACTTGGCCCAACCATTGCCCGCCCCCTTGGCCGTTGGCTAGAACGCCACGCACGCACCCCTTTGAGCGAAAAGCTCATCCCACAAACAAAAGATTAAGCATAAAAAGGGGGCCTACCTCACCGGCAAGCCCCCATACCGTACTCCCTATAATAGAGAGCAACAAGTGTTAGCTTTCTGCACGCAGCGCATCAAACTCATCAACCATATCAAGGCTATAATCTGACTTTGCCTTCTCTAAATGAGACTCCCAAAGCGGAACGTAATAGCCATACCCGGCAGGGTTTTGGAAGAACCAATGCCGCCACGCATGGAAGACATGGTCATGCTCACGGTAAGCAGGGTCGTCCAGCAAATGACGCGCGGCCGGAGGCTTAGCGGCGTGGAAATGCACAATCGTTGCGCGTTCATCCACACCCCAATAAGGCTTCCAGTTGAAACGAGCTGATAGCGGACTCCAATGCGCATTATAGAAGATGCGCAATAGTTCTTGGTCATATCCTGCAATATGGTCAAGATTTTCACATAAGAAATCCACCATCGCGGGGAGGTCATTACGCATGCGCTCAAGGTTCATCACCATGACCCCGGAGTTCATGTCGCTATAATAATCCTGCTTCCCAAACTGGCCACAGGCCGCGAAGATGGCGGGCTTGCAGAACTCAAGCTGCGGGTCCTTCATGAACATCACATCGCAATCAGTATAAAGAACATACTGATCTTCCGTCTCCAGCAAGGGCAGCTCCAAGCGCATAAACGCCCCAGCAGCGGTAAGGATGTAATTGGGCCATTCCGGCTTTAAGCGACGCTGTGCGTCTAATAAGCGGTCATAAAAATGCAAACGGTGAAAGATAACCGTCACACCCGCAGCCCGCATTTCCCGCGTGAAGTCACATTCATTACCATCAAAGACCATATGTGGCACCAAGTTCGTATTCTCACGTGCGGAGCGCACGGCAACACGAATACAATCTATGAACCCATGGTCCGGGTCATTAGAAAGCGTTGCCTCTGTAATTGCAAAAAACCACTTCATTATTTAACGTCCCTTAAAGCCGTATAAGCCCTATCGAAATAGTTTGATCGCGCACCACTCTATGCCGATCTATTTAAAAGATGATTACCAGTTCTTAGAAATCAACCAAAACTCTTCTGATGTCAGGGTGATAGTGCCCTGATGCCCTGTCTCCGCAGCGGCTTTAGCAAGAGCATGGATCCGCTCTATCAAGAGAGTCTTACGCTGGGTCACTTCAGATGGCTCCTCTGCCTTTAGGGTCTGCAACGCCTGCTCTGCTACTTTCGCAACACGGCCTGCATCCAACGCGGCATATGACATCCTTCTATACCCCAATCTCTAAGTTCAACACATCACTACCCATAACACTGCATAGTCTTAACGACCTTATAGAAAATCAGAGCAGCGAAGGCTAGATTTATAAGTTAACATAATTTTTACCAAACGCACCTATTTATCTCCATTTTTATAATTTCATGATAAAAAAACCTCCTTTACCGCCTTTGCACTGGACGCCTCCATGATTTGCACTGCTGCTGCCCCTGCACGTATGGTCCGTTTCTTTTTGGCTTTGCTCCTGCCTACTTTGCTGGCGGCCTGTGCCTCCCACCCAACCACACCGGCCATGCCTGTGATGGAGGAACAAGCTGATTATCGCGCTCATGCGCGCTCACATTACACACCTCCCGGGCCCCCTGATGACCCTTGGGGGCCTTATATTGAGGAAGCCTCCAACCGTTTTGATGTCCCCACGGAATGGATTCGCGCTGTCATTCATCAAGAATCGGGTGGGCATCTTTATGATAGTTCGGGCAATTTTATTACCTCTACGCCCGGCGCAATGGGGCTAATGCAGATTATGCCTCCCTCTTATGATGATCTCCGCGCCCAATATAATCTCGGCCCCGACCCTTACGACCCGCACGATAACATTTTGGCAGGCACGGCCTATCTCCGCCAAATGTATGATATTTATGGCTCCCCGGGCTTTTTAGCGGCCTATAATTATGGCCCCGGAAGTTTGGACCATTATCTCCGCCAAAATCGTGCCCTCCCACGCGAGACACGCAATTATGTTGCGGCCATTGCGCCTAAAATCGTTGGGATTTGGCCACGTCAACGCTCGCAAAATGACCTCATTGTCGCCCGCCACGACCGTACAGCGAGGATGAGCCGCCATTATAATCCAGAGGCTGCCCTACCGGCTGATGCCGCCCCAATCGCCGAGCAAGCCGTCCAAACTGCGGAGACGCAGGATATACGCGCCGCTTGGGCTTCACGCGGCTTCACGCCATCACCGGTAGAGCCGGTCGCTCCTCCACTGCAACACACAGCCCCCCAACGGGCAAAGCCGCGGCCAGAGGCCAATACGCTCCGCATCCGCTCTATCCCGCTAGCTGACGCCCCCACCAGCCGTACACGCGCTACAGATATGATGGCGGAATCCACCCATGATTGGGCCATTCAGCTTGGGAGCTATGCAGGGAAAAACCAAGCTCATATGACGGCCACAAAATTACGCCCCCGCATCACCCCCATTGCCGGTGAGGCCGTCATCCACATTATGCAAACACACACAAATCACGGCACGCTCTACCGCGCTCGTTTGACAAATCTTACCCATAGTCAGGCTGTCGATGCGTGCAGACGCCTCCATGGCATCTCCCCTTGTGTAACAGTCCCCCCCGGGGCCCATTTTTAAGCCTTCCCCATCTCTGGAGATGATTTATGGCTAAATCAACGCATCATGTCGGGACGGCTAAACCGCTGCGTTTGGCGGATGATGTCACCAGCACAGCCCGTTATGACGGACCGGGGGAATGCTACCGTTACACCCTACGCCGTGTGTGGGATGAGACAAAACCGCTCATTATGTGGGTGATGATGAACCCCTCTGTCGCCACAGAATATGGAGATGATCGCTCTGTTGCAAAATGCCAGCGTTATAGCCGTAAATGGGGCTATGGCGGGATGTTTGTAGGCAATAGCTTTGCGTATCGCTGCACAGACCAAAAACGCCTTTTGGAAGTCCCAGACCCTATTGGGCCTGAGACAAATCATTATCTTTTAGAGATGGCCGCCCATGCAGAGCGCATCGTGCTGGCCTATGGCACGCCACAAGCCAAAGCACTCCGTGCCCGTGGGCCTGAGGTTGCTTTGCTCTTACTGCGCGCAGGGTACGAGGTCACAGCCCTCAGGCTTAGCCGCAAGGGCCACCGGCCAGAACATCCGCTCTATCTGCCAGAAACCCTCACCCCCATCCCCCTTAGGGAAGACGATTTTCTCTAAAAGTTCTTCTTCCCTTAAACGCTCTCAGCAACCCAGTTTTTTTGCTTGGTCTGACGGCCAATGCCGGGATTTAGGCAATTACAGGGGTCCAATTTGCGGTAATGCTCCACCATGCTTTGCGGGGCTTGGTAGAGATGGCCAACATTATGCTCAGCAGGATAACGAGCACCGCGTTTATCGAGCAGAGGCCACATCATAGTTTTTTCCACCTCCATCGGGTCCACACCGGCTTTAACCACATAATCCTGATGCATGACATGGCAGAGGAAGTGCCCGTAATAGAGCTTCATGACTAATTTATCGTCTATCTCTGGGGGGAGTTGCTCAAACCAATCCCAGTCATTACGGCGGAGGGCAATATCCAAAGCCATCATACCGCCCGTCATGTGGGCGTGGACGACATTATAACGATTAGCCGCCCCGGCTGCGGCAAAACGATGCAAAAAGGCTAATTTGCCTTCCTCTGCAGTACAGGTAAAGAAGGCCCCTTCACCCTCCCCACCCTCAGCAAAAAAGCGGTCTAACCATGGCTGCACCTGCTGCGCCAAACGGCCTGACACCCGTAGCATGAGGTGATGCTCATAGCGTTTATAATAAGCCATTAAACGCGCGGGGACTTGCGAGGGCAAAAGTCGACTTACAGACTGCATCACCCGGTCGCTCAACCCATCAGGCACCCACTGAAACCGGCGAGATAGCGAATCCACCCACGCTTTCGCACGAAATAGCGCAGGTAGATGCTTCGTCCCCAAATAGCGAATCATCGCCACAGTATCCCGCCCGTAATGATCGGTGACCTCAAAAGCATCACGGTGCATATATTCACCAGCGATGGGGAGTTCCTCAAACTCTGTCAACAAGGCACGGCGCACAGTTTCCAGCGTTTTGGTCTGGTTTGTCCCAAGGTAAAATACGGCTGTCTCCTGCGCGGCGGGGAATGTATCTAACCGCACCGCAAAGACAATCAACTTCCCCGCATTGCCAGAGGCCTCAAATAAACGGCCGGGGTCTGCATTATACCGGCCCGGCGTCTCTGCATCGACCTGCCGAATCCGCGTTACATAATCATCATCATGGGCTTTTTGCTGACCCGACCAATCAACATCCTCTGGATGATATTGGCCATGCTCTAAGGCTTCTAAAACCTCCTCGGCCGTTTGCGCATTGGGGAAGCGTATGCCTAGATGATTGACCAGATGCAGCTTACCGTGTGCATCTACCTGACCATAAAGGGCCATCTCCGTATAGGCTGGCCCCCGCTGGACGAGTGCACCGCCGGAATTATTACTCACCCCACCCAAGACAGAAGCCCCGATGCAAGATGAGCCAATCACTGAATGAGGCTCCCGCCCAAGAGGCGCAAGCCGGTCCTCCAGCTCGTAGAGGTCTGCCCCGGGGAGGCAGACAACTTGCTTACCCTCCCCAAGAAGCTGAATCCCCTTTAATCGCCTTGTACTGATGAGAATGATGGGGCGGTCATAATCATCCCCATCGGGGGTGGAACCACCTGTCAGGCCAGTATTAGAGGCCTGCATTAAAATGATACGCCCTGCTGCTACCGCAAGCGTTGCCACATGCCATAGCTCGACCAACGAACGTGGAATCACGACCGCTTCCACCTTGCCATCACCAAAGCGAAAGCCCTTACGATACCCATAAGTGGCTCCCTCCGCTGTTAGGACGTTACGTTTCCCAACAACGGTTTTTAGGTCATCAACAATCGCGGTCATGTCATCCTCTTTTTAAGACATTCTTTTAGGAGGTTCCTTCCAGTCAAGAGAGGCCCCACCTCTGTGGCGTTAATCTTACCGCTCTTTTCTGCCTAAAACCCATAGGGTGCGCCCCATAACTGCCTGAAAATATGTCAAAAGACTGTGAGAGGCCTGTTGATGGGACGTTATTTTACCCGGCCGAATAATGTCTCTAGCCCTGCGCGGTCTAACCGTAACCATGTAGGACGACCATGAGGGCAGGTATTAGCGCGCGGGTGCTGCTCCATCCCCCGTAAGAGGGCCTCCATCTCCTCCTGCTTGAGGATGCGCCCGGCCCGAATACTGCCATGGCACGCCATCCGCGCCATGATGGCCTCAAACCGGGACTCCAAACTATCCGTCTGCCGTGCTGCTAAATCGGGCATTTGGGCGAGTTCTTCGGCTACATCGCGCAGCAACCCGGCAACATCACCACCGCTTAACGGGGCAGGAAGGCTACGGACAAGGATGCTCCCACTGCCAAAGGCCTCAATCTCTAACCCCAAACCGGCAAGCTCCTCCGCGCACTGCAAAAGGGCTATGCTTTCATCATGAGGGAGGTCCACAACCTCCGGCATGAGGAGAGCCTGTGCGGTTATAGCCCCCTCTGCAAAACGCGCACGCAAACGCTCATGCGTTAAGCGTTCATGCGCGGCATGTTGGTCGGTGAGGATTAAATCCCCATTCGGCGCGATGGAGAGAATATAAGTGGCGTGAATCTGCCCAATCGGCACACCGAGAGGATAAAAAGGCGGTACAGTTTGCGGCTCTGATGAATCCGGCTGCACGGCCATCGCACGCTCATCCAACCCAGCAAATGCCGTAGTGTAAGAACGCTGCCCCTCTGCTACGCCCTCACCATGCTGGCTACGCCCCCCTTGCGGAGGTGTTAGACGCCGTACGGAAGGGCCAAACCCAAAATCCCGCGCAGGAATAGTATCTAACCGTTGTTGGGAAGCGGAGGCGTGGCTTTGGCTTAACTGGGCTGCCTCTTGCCCTGCATGGCGACCAATGACGCTAAGGTCTGCCTGAATCCCACCGCCTTCACCTGCCCCACGCGCAAGGGCACGGCCTACCGCCCCAATCACAAAGCCACGCACCTCGGCCTCATCAGCAAAACGCAGCTCCGTTTTAGCGGGATGAACATTCACATCCACACGCTCTAACGGTACTTGAAGATGCAATAAGAAAATGGGAAAACGCCCACGCTCTATCACAGGCCTATAAGCAACGCGCACCGCTGTTCTTAAAACGGGGTCCACCACGGGACGATGATTGACGAGCATGAATTGCCCTGCCCCCGTGCGCCGGCTCTCCCCCGGCCCACATAAATAGCCGCTTAACCGCATAGCCCCGCGTTGCTCATCCAGATGCAGCAAGTTATCCTCAGGCACCGCTAAAATAGAAGCAACACGGCCCGGCATATCTTGCGGCGGTAGATTCATAATCTCTCGCCCATCAAAGGTAACGCGAAAGGCACATTCTGGCGCGCTAAGGGCAATCCGGCGCATGACGCTCTCAGCATGGCCGCTTTCAACCCGCACGGTTTTAAGAAACTTCCGCCGCGCTGGTGTGGCGAAAAACAAATCCCGCACCACAACGCGCGTCCCTACGCTGCCTGCCGCGGGGAAGGGGCCTTTCATCACCCCGCCTTCCACCGATAACTCCCATGCGGACTCTGCCTCTGCCGTACGGGATACTAAAGATAAGCGGGCACTCGCCCCAATGGAGGGCAAAGCCTCCCCACGGAAGCCTAAAGTCTGAATGGCTGTTAAATTATCATCAGGTAACTTGGAGGTACAATGACGCTGCACCGCGAGGGGAAGCTCCTCCGCATCCATCCCCCGACCATTATCGACAACCTCAATAACGTCACGACCACCACCGCGCAGAGCCACATCTATCCGTGTGGCCCCGGCATCTAACGCATTTTCGACAAGCTCTTTAAGGGCCGCAGCAGGCCGCTCTACCACCTCACCCGCTGCGATAAGGTCCACAACATGATCAGACAAACGGCGAATTACAGGCCGTGCCATATACCCTTCCCCGTAAGAAGGCCTCGTAAGAGAGGAGGGCAAACCTCCTTACTTCTTACCGCTTTTCTTTAAAGTAGGCGTAGCGCCTTCTGTAAAGCTCTGCCCTAAAGCCTCTGCCTTTTGGATGCGGCGATTTTCGGCCTCACCATCAACCACACTCCCCGCACGGCCCCCGCGCCAGAAGAGCAGACTATCCACAAAGCCTGCATCAGCATCACCTAGCTCGGCATTAGTCGGTGCATGTGAGGCAGTAGCCGCATTCTTTACAAGGGCTTCTTGGCCTGCACTATCCGCCCCAGCATTAGGATGCAAGGCCGCATCAGGATCCAGCGTCTCAAGAGCTTGCATACGCGGGCTTTCATCGGGACGGTTCGCACTGGCAGAACCCGGTAGAGCCAGTTTCTCCGATGGGGGCATGGAGAGGGGCGCACGCGTTGTGACCACATATTCATCCGGCAAACTACGCTTCAGGCCAAAGCCGCGCGCAACATCGCTACCAGAACAGCCCGCCAGCGCAAGCCCGACCGAGGCCGTAATCCCCAACCGAACCCCATAACGCATAATTGAAGGAGCAAAACGCCGCATGACAGGTTCCCGCATTGCACTGACAAGAAGATAGCTCAATCCTATAGCCGTCCTACCCTTAATGAGCAAGCCGCTTGTCATTTTATCCATGATGTGACCGCCTCTCTACCAAGAAAGAATCAAGCAGCCACAGCCCAACACCACACACAATGGCCGAATCTGCAATATTAAAAACGTACCAAGACCATTGCCCAATATGGAAATGGAGAAAATCCACCACAGCCCCGTAACGTAGGCGGTCAATCACATTCCCAATCGCCCCGCCAATAATCCCACCACAGGCAACACTTACCAACCGGCGGCGCGAACGTGCCAGCACACATAACAGCCCCAGTACAGCTAAAGCCGAAATGATGATAAACACCCATCGCCCATGCCCTCCAAACATGCCGAAGGTCACAGCGTGGTTCCACACCATCGTAAAATTAAGCCACGGGAAGATCACAACACTCCGTTTTGCAGGGAGGTCTAATCCCTGTAAAATCCATGCCTTACTGATTTGATCCACCAATAAGACGAGTAAAGCGACCACCACCCCAACACGCCGCCAACGCGGCGTAGATTGAGACGTCACAGGCGAGGAAGCCTTCGCCTCACTCTGAGGCTCCGGCCCGGTTGGGGACATCATGCGCTTACCGCCTCCACACAGCGCAAGCAGAGATGCGTATGTTCCTCATTCTGCCCCACATCAGGTAGGACACGCCAACAGCGCGCGCATTTCTGCCCATCTGCACGGCGCACCTGTACGGGGTCTGCATCACTACCCTCTTGTAGATGCACTTCCGAAGCCAAGCACAGCGTCGCCCAATCCACACCCTCCGAAGCCGCTTGCTCCTCCGGCGTGAGAGAAAGGATCACTTGTGCTTCCAGCGAGGAGCCAATAAGCCCTTCCCGCCGTGCAGCCTCTAACGCTGTATTCACCCGACGACGTACCTGACGTACCAGCTCCCAATGTTCGATTAAAACCGGGTTATGCCAGCCATCTTCAGGCACGAAGAAACGCTCTGCATGTACGCTGCTTTCCGTCCCAAAACGCGCCTGCCATGATTCTTCTGCCGTAAAGACCAAAGCCGGGGCAAGCCATGTCGTTAAAGCACGATGGAGAATATCCAGCACGGTGCGTGCTGCACGGCGTTTAGGCGAATCCTTCGGGTCGCAATAGAGGCAATCTTTGCGGATGTCGAAATAAAAGGCTGAAAGCTCATTATTGCAGAAATTATGCAGCAGCGGGTAAACGCCATTCCATTGATGAGTCTGCACCGCTTCTTGAATACGCTGATACAGCTCGTAAAGGCGATGGAGGATATATTGCTCCAAAAGCGGCAGGGCCTTACGCGCTTTCTCGGTCGTTTTATAGCGTAATGCGCGCGCGGCATCCTCTGGGAACAGCTTATGCAACACCTTATCAGCTGGGGCAGAAACATCCTCCCACCCAAGCGGGATAGCTTCCTCTGCCTCAAACCCCTCAAGCGCGCCAAGCAACCAACGCAGCGTATTACGCACGCGGCGATACAGCTCGCCTTGTTGTTTGAGAATCTCCTTACTGATGCGGAGGTCCTCATTTGTATCGGAGTTCAACACCCATAGGCGCAATACATCCGCCCCTAGGGTCTCTGTAACATCCTTTGGCCCGATTGTATTGCCGAGGGATTTGGACATTTTCCGCCCTTGGCCATCCAGCACAAAGCCATTGGTCACAACCGCCTTATAGGAGGCCTCACCTTCTGCCCCAACACTCTCCAACAAAGAGGATTGGAACCAACCGCGATGCTGGTCTGAGCCCTCCAAATACAAATCAGCAGGGTAATTCACCCCTTCCTGATGCAGAACAAAGCGATGGCTGCATCCACTCTCAAACCAGACATCGACAATATCAAAGACTTGGTCATAATCGTCCGGGTTGCGGCCTTCACCAAGATAAATGGCAGGGTCCGTATCGTACCATGCATCTGCCCCACGCTCTTGGAAGCTTTGCACCACGCGGGCCATGACCTCCGCATCACGCAGCACCTCACCGGTGCGCTTCTCCACAAATACGGCAATCGGCACGCCCCAAGAGCGTTGGCGAGAAATACACCAATCGGGCCGTTGCTCAATCATGCTGGTTAAGCGGCGGCGCGCGCTTGCAGGAACGAAGGTAATATCCTCCAACGCATTAAGAGCTTTCTCCCGCAGGCCGGGGCCGCCCTCATCACCCTCACGCGGCTCCATCGCGATGAACCATTGCGGCGTTGCCCGGAAAATCACCGGCTTTTTAGACCGCCAAGAATGAGGATAAGAGTGGATAATCTCTGCCTGGGCCATCAAGCCACAAGCGGGCCGACCTGCCTTCTGCGCAACCTCGCGTACCTCGGTCAGCAAGCTGCATACAGGCTGCGTAGCCTTAAAGACATGCACACCGCCAAGCTCTGGCATCCACTCCACATAAGTGCCGTTATCACGGACCTCCTCCGTGACTTCCACCCCATGAGCGCGACAGAGCATAAAGTCATCATGACCATGGGCCGGGGCCATATGAACTAACCCTGTACCGGCATCAGTCGTGACAAACTCTCCCAGCAAGAGCGGCACGTCATAATCAAACCCACGCCCCCGCAAAGGGTGCGCAAACACAGCCCCCTCTAGGGCTTGGCCGGGCAAGCTATGCAGCACATTATAGGCGTTAAGGCCCGCTTCCTCCGCAAAAGCTGTAAGACGATCTTCAGCGATGAGCAGCTTGGCCCCCACAGGCACGAGGCTGCCCTCCTTCACGCTGGTAACCTGAATGACGCTATAGAGAATCTCCGGCCCTGCCGCGAGGGCACGATTGACGGGGATGGTCCATGGCGTTGTCGTCCAGATAACTGCGGAGACACCCTCTAGCTTATGGCCCTCTGTCGGGTCCTTCACATTCGGGAAAGCCACAAAAAGCGTTGTGGAGGTGATATCGTGATACTCGACCTCCGCTTCGGCAAGGGCTGTCTTTTCTACAGGGCTCCACATTACAGGGCGTAACCCACGATAAAGCCGCCCATTGAGCAAAAACTTGCCAATTTCTTCTACAATCTGGGCCTCGGAGGAGAAATCCATCGTCACATAGCGATGATCCCACTCTGCCTGAATGCCTAACCGCTTAAAATCCTCCCGCTGGGCCTCGACCCATTTTGCCGCATACTCACGACATTCCGCACGGAATTGGAGGACAGGCACAGCGTCCTTATCCTTGCCTTTTTTGCGATATTCTTCCTCAACTTTCCATTCAATCGGCAGGCCGTGGCAATCCCACCCCGGCATATAGCGGACCTCCGCCCCATCCATCCGATGCGCCCGGTTGATGACATCCTTCATCACCTTATTAAGCGCATGGCCGATATGGATATGCCCATTCGCATAAGGCGGGCCATCATGAAGGGTGAAGATACGCTCCGCCTTACGTCCTGCCTCGCGAATCTGCTCATCTAGCCCAGTCTCGGCCCATTGCGCCAAAATCTCTGGCTCCCGCTTGGGGAGATTCCCCCGCATAGGAAAAGAAGTTTTGGGAAGGAACACCGTACCGCGATAACGGTCTTGTTGTTCACGAAACAGGGTATCGGTCTTCTCGACAGACTCAGACATGGAATAGGCGCGCCCGCTTAATAGCTAAGAAAATACCCCTATTTATGGAGAGATGCCGCCTCTTTGGTCAAGCCCTTGTGGCAAGAACCTCCCGCGCTTGGGCAGCATCAAGAGCGATATGGGCTTTTAAATCATCCAAGGAAGCAAAGCGTTTTTCCTCCCGCAAAAGGGCAACAAGCTCTACTTTTAGTATCTGGCCGTATAGATCCTCATCAAAATCGAAAAGATGCGCCTCTAAGCGACTTTCCTGCCCATCATTAATTGTGGGACGGCGGCCAATATTCGCCACGCCGGGCACAAGACGCTCATCAGGTAAATGAACACGCACCGCATAAACACCCCGTGCAGGCTCGATATGCTCACCAAGTGCGATGTTAGCTGTTGGGAAGCCAAGCTCGCGCCCGCGCTGGTCCCCTTTCACAACCTCCCCCGTAATAGCCCAATAACGGCCTAATAATTCTGCTGCTTTTTCAGGATAGCCTTCCTGCAATAAACGGCGAATCCGACTAGAGGAAATCGGCCCAGCAACATCAGCAAGAGGCGGGACGATGCTCACACCTACCCCATGGGCAACCAGCAAGGCCTCCAATAAGGCCACATCGCCTTCCCGCCTATGGCCAAACGCAAAATCCGCTCCACAGGCCACATGGGCCACATGCAACCCGCCAATCAACACATCGCGCACGAAGGCCTCCGCCCCTATATGAGAGAAAGCCTCATCAAAACGAGCCTGCACAACACAACTTACGCCTTGCTCCTCCAACGCCTGAGCACGCATCTCCGGGCTCATCAACCGAAAAGACGGGTCTTGCGGGCGAAACAGAGTGCGCGGATGTGGCTCGAAGGTCAAAACCCCTAAGCGGCAGCCGGGGCGGGCCATTTTTACGCTCTGCACAAGATGGACATGCCCCCGATGCACACCATCAAAATTACCAAGGGCAATAGCCGCCCCCCAACAGGAGGGCGGCACAGCCTGCCAATTTGTACAGAAAATCATAACAGCTTTACCGCCGTATCAACGCCACAGCTTAGGAGCGCGGAGGGTGCTGAGGTTCATCATCAGCCATGCGGACATCAGCATGTTGTGTAGGCTGGCCTTGAGGAGGAACATTCGGCTGACCGGCCTGCGGGGCCTGCGCTGGTGGGGCAAGACGCTCCTCCGTCTGAGCGGGAGAGGCCCCTTCTTTATCATCCTCTGCCATACCTTTTTTGAAGGATTTAATCCCTTTGGCAAAGTCCCCCATCAAGCTGCTAATTTTACCCCCACCTCCAAATAGTACCAAAACTATAACGGCAAGGATTACCCAGTGAATCGGACTCATGCTGCCCATAGGACCAAACTCCCTTATAACATTAAGGCCTTCTCCATGTGGCAGGGCCAGCACGATTGTGCAACCCCTCCCCATACATGAAACACCTCAATAATGACGCAAGCCATCCTAACGCATTGGTAAAATAAAGCCATAGGTTGGGTAACGCTCACGCCCCATCTGCCCGGAGGGGGCCCACCATACACGCACAAGCGACCAATCCCCCCGTGCGGAAACATCCTCTACTAGCGCATGACGCTCTATCCGCCCGCCAACCCAGTTGGCATGGTCAACCTCAATTTGCCGCTGCGTACGGATACGCCGCACGACAGACACATGACCATTCGGGATGCGCTTACTTGCCTTAAAAACCAACACGCTCCCCACCGCAGGCTTATGGCTACGCGGATAATGGCCACGAGCCTCCCACCACCATGCTGCCGCCCGACCACGCAATTTGATTGCACTCACCTGCCGTGCATAAGGTGCGCATTGTACCGGGCCATGATAAGAGCCCACCGAGGAACTGCTACAGGCCCCAAGGGCGAGACATAACGACACGGCAAAAAGAGCCATAACCCGCCATGTTATCCCACGCATCACCATGATACTCCCCCTCCCTCAAGGCCGATTTATAAGGACCGGAATGCGATAATCATATCCTCAGCCTCCTCGCGCTCCATCGTCAAAGCGGCTTCAGCAATATCATGTGAAAATCCATTACGCGCAAAAATGGCTAGGAGTTTAAGCCGTTCCTTCTCCGGCCTATCAGGCCGTTGAAACGGCCCGATAGCACGCTTACGGGCCAAAATAAGAGCCGCTGTTAATTCTGCCTGACGGGCCTGCTCATCCCCAACCTCACCCAAACTTTCATCCAATGCCTGTTGAATGGTCTCTCGCTCCACCCCTTTCGCTTGAAGCTGCGCTTGTACGCCCCGGCGTGACCGACCCGACCGCGCCAGATAACGCGCTTTTGAACGCGAAAATACAGCATCATCCACCGCGCCTAGCCGTTGCATATCTTCTATAATCTGCTCAATCCACGGTTGGCAGTCTTGCTCCTTGATAGTGATATCTTCGGCGAACATACCGGCCCGTAAAGCCCGTATGCCCCAACGTTTTACACGCCGTTGCAACATCTGCCGCAAACTTTGCCGCGTGGTGGCAAAGCGGGCCAGATGTGCCAAAGCCGCCTCGCGTAGTTTTTGATAGTCCGGTGCTGGTGGAAGGTCAGACATGCTTTCAGCCTATAGCCTGTCTTGCTCTAAACGTCCAAACTCCCTGCTTAATCACCGCCTGCCCCTAGCCCCGTTCGTGAAGGGACATTTATGTCTGCTCCTCATCCCCACATCTCCCGCTCTGAACGTATAAAGAAGGCTATTACCGCTATTCAGCACCGTTATCCCGGTCCGGGTGGGGCCGTGGCGGTCCTCCATGAAGGGAAGGTTATTGCGTGCCAGACATGGGGCTATGCGTCACTTGAACGCCGAATCCCTTTCACCCCAACAAGTTTGTTTCGTATTTGCTCCATCACCAAACAATTTACCTGCGCGACTATGCTCGCCCGTTATAACGACCCCGAAATCCTCGCCCCTTATATTCGTAAACGCCTCCCCCATCTCCTCTCTGACCCACCAAGCATTGCCCACTTAGCCCATAATCAATCGGGCTTGCGCGATTATTGGGCTGTAGCGATGCTCCATGGTGCAGCGATTGAAGGGCATTTCAGCCCTGCCGATTCTGAGAGAGTGATAGCGGGGACGCGCTCGCTCCATTTTATACCGGGGACATCCTATTCCTACGTGAATCAGAACTTCCGCCTCATTTCCGAAGCGATGGAGGAAGAAAGCGGGCTAAGCTTTGCCTCATTACTCCAAGAGCATATCTTTAAGCCTGTAGGCATGGACCATGCCATCCTCGCCGCCGAGACAACCGCCCTCCCAGACGGGACAACCGGTTATGAAGGCACAAAGGAGGGAGGCTATTGGCCTGCCCGTAATCATATTTATTGGACAGGTGATGCCGGGATGGCAGCCTCTCTTGAAGATATAATCGCATGGGAGCAGTTTATCGACCAACAGCGTGATGACCCTCAAGGCCTCTATAACCGTCTCTGCCCTATTGTACAGTTTGATAACGGCCATAAGGCCCCCTATAGCTACGGCCTCCAGCATGGTAAAATCGCAGGCTACGACATCACCTCACACGGGGGAGCCTTACGCGGTTGGCGGTCTAATCGGCTGCATTGTGCTAAGCAGCGTTTATCCGTGGTTGTGCTTTTCAATCATATGGCCCCAGCCCAACAGGCCGCGGCGGATCTGGCTCATGCCTTCTTAGGTGACGAAGCCGCTAAACCCACCCCCAGCCCTGCACGCTCCTGCCCTACATCCCCCCATATGTTAGAAGGCCTCTGGCTAGATGAGGAAACAGGGCTCTCCGCCCGCATCAGCGCAGCAGAACCGGGGAAATTGCAGCTCCGCTACCTTATGCTGCCGGAAACACTGGATATGATTGACCCCCACCTTGCAGAGAACGGGTCTGTCACGCTGCGGCATATCCACGATAAAACCATGCATACAACGCCGCCTAATAGAACGGAAGGCGCGCATATCCTCATGATTCGCCCGGGGGAAAATCGTCACGCCCTCCTCCGTCCCTACCCCACAACGCCTCAACCCTCCCTAGAGGATCTCACCGGCCTTTATGACTGTGAGGAGCTTGATAACGCCCGCATTACCATTACAAACCAAGGGGGCTTATTATATGGAGGCTTCTCTGGCTTTTTAGGCACTGGACGGATGGAACGGCTAGAACATTTAGGCCCGGATTTATGGGTTCTCCCCTGCCCGCGCGCTTTAGACCATACCGCCCCCGGTGATTGGACACTCCATTTTGAACGCCGCCACGGCCATATCCATCAACTCCGCATTAGCTGTTGGCTGGCCCGGAACCTGATTTATCAACGTCTTCCGAAACATGAAGCGGATAATATAGCCAGAACACCGGCTTAAAGAGCCCTTTTCCCGCATAGAGGAATTGACGCCAGCTCTTTCTCCACGCAGTATAGCATCCTATCCCCCCTGCTCTGCTCCTTCAGACAGGGGCGTTTTCCGTTGGATTAACGGGGACTGGATAGCCATTGTTTTGTCAAAACCGGGAACGCGTCCATCATGATCGCCTCCATCATGCCGAACTATAAACGCTTCGACCTTGCTTTTGAGCATGGCGAGGGCCTCTGGCTTACAGGCACAAATGGACGACGTTATCTTGATTTCGGGGCGGGGATTGCCGTCTCCTCCCTCGGCCATAGCCATCCTGCCCTTGTGGAAGCGATTACCGCACAAGCAAAGAAGCTCATCCATGTCTCCAACCTCTATCAGGTGCCGCAAGCAAAAGCCTTAGCGGACCTGCTCGTAGCCCATAGCTTTGCGGATTCCGTTCTCTTTTGTAACTCTGGGGCAGAAGCGAATGAGGGGCTAATTAAGCTTATCCGCCGGGCACAGTATAAAAACGGCCATCCTGAACGCACGCGGATTATCTGCTTTCATCATGCCTTCCATGGTCGGACATTAGCGACCATCTCCGCCACGGGAAATCCCGCTTATTTGGAAGGTTTCGGCTCCCCCGTAGAAGGGTTTGACCATGTCCCCTTTAACGATATTGAGGCCGTTCGCGCAGCAATCACAGACAAGACCGCTGGCATCCTCATAGAGCCTGTCCAAGGGGAAAGTGGCATCCGTGCTGCAGAGCCTGCGTTCTTACGCGCTTTACGCGCTCTTTGTGATGAAAAAGGGCTGTATTTAGGGATTGATGAGGTCCAAAGTGGGATGGGCCGCACCGGTACATTCTTTGCTTTTGAACATGCTGGCATTACGCCAGATGTCGTCTCCTCTGCCAAAGGGATTGGCGGGGGCTTCCCCCTTGGGGCTGTTTTAGCCCGTGCAGATTTAGCCCAGCATCTCACCCCCGGCACGCATGGCACAACCTATGGGGGGAACCCGCTGGCCTGTGCAGCGGGCTTTGCTGTCGTCAGCGAAATCCTCCGCCCTGGCTTCCTAGAGCATGTCCGCACAACAGGCGCGGCCTTTGGAAAAATGCTCGAGGCTTGTGTTACAGACCATCCCTCCATTTTTGAGGAAGTACGCGGCATTGGGCTGATGCGGGGTTTGCGGTGCCGCATCCCTGTAGGGGAGGTGCTTGAGGCTGTTATGGCAGAAGGGCTCCTCGCCATTGGGGCGGGCGATAATGTATTGCGCCTCGTCCCCCCCCTCATCGCCACAGAAGCAGATTGCGCGGAGGCTTGCACCCGCATCGGGCGTGCAGCTCACGCCCTAAGCAACCAATAAGGAGAGCAGTAGCGTGAGCAACGATTATACCTCATCCCCTCGGCACTTCCTGGATATTAAAGACCATTCCACCGAGACCTTACGCCATATTCTGGACCTTGCGGCCCATATCAAGGCTCTACAGCAAGAACGCAAACGCCCTCTCTGCCCTGGTCTGCCATTAGCCGGACGTGCTTTGGGGCTGATGATGTCCCGCCCCTCCACCCGCACGCGTGTCTCTTTTGAGGTGGGGATGAAGCAGCTTGGCGGGACGGTTAATGTCCTCTCCCCTGCGGATATGCAGCTTGGCCGAGGCGAGAGCATTGCCGATACGGCGCGTGTCCTCTCCCGTTTTTTGGATGTTATCACCCTCCGCACGGGGACAGATGCGAACCTTCGGGAGCTTGCCCGCTGGAGTGATGTGCCCGTCATTAACGGGCTAACGCCAGTCTCCCATCCTGTGCAGATTTTGGCCGATATTCTCACTTTTGAGGAACATCGCGGCTCCATTACCGGCAAAAAACTAGCTTGGATTGGCGATGGCAATAACGTCGCCACCTCTATGATTGAGGCCGCCGCACGGCTAGGCTTCTCCCTGCATCTCGCCACGCCAGAAGGGGAGTTTATGCCCTCTGAAACGGCTGTAAACTGGGCGCGCGCACAGGGCGGTGATATTCAACTCACCCACGACCCGCGCGAGGCTGCCGCGGGGGCTGATGCCATCGTCACCGATACATGGGTCAGCATGGGGGATAAAGATGCTGAAAAACGCCATCAAATCTTCCGCCCTTATCATGTTGATGAAGCCCTCATGGCTCTCGCAGCACCGGAGGCCCTGTTTATGCACTGCTTGCCTGCCCATATAGGGGAGGAAGTCAGCAAGGTCGTGTTTGAAGGCCCGGCCTCTGTTGTGTTTGATGAGGCAGAAAACCGCCTACATGCCCAAAAGGGATTGCTGCTCTGGTGCTTGGGGGAAGATGACCTCTCCGCTTATCAGGGCTGAGAGGGCACACCCCTCTCCCCTCTATCGGGGCCAAAAGGGAGGATAGGACCATGACAAACCCGGTGACAGAAACCACCCCTACAGCCACGACCCGCCCGCAGGATGTGCCAGACCTGACGGTTGCCCATGCGATTACGCCCTTCCATCTCGGCCATGTGCCTGTTCGGGGGCGATTAATTACGCTTGGGCCATTGGCTGATGCCATCCTCTCCCGCCATGATGAACTTCCAGAGCCTGTGCGCGCCCTTGGAGGCCAAGCCCTTGCCTTGGTAGCGGCTATGGCAACGGCTTTAAAGTTTAAAGGCTCCTTCTCCCTACAAGTTAAAGGCGATGGACCGGTCTCGCTCTTTCTGGCCGATTGCACCGATACAGGGGCGTTGCGCTTTACCGCCCGCATGGCAGAGGACTACACCACCCCCCTGCCTGAAACCGCTCCGGGCTTGCTTGGCAAGGGGTATCTGGCCTTTACAGTGGACCAAGGGCCAGAGACGGAGCGTTATCAAGGGATTGTTGGGCTAGAGGGTAAAGACCTCGCCGCCATGGCGACGCACTACTTTCAAACCAGTGAGCAACATGATTGTGCCATCCAACTTTTCTCCCGCTTAACAGAGAGCGGGTGGCAAGCGGGGGCGTTGGTACTAGAGCGTCTGCCCGATAGTGACCCCGTTGCCGGTAATGATGACCAGCAACATTCCGAGGCGACCATCCAAGACCTCTGGGAGACGGCTTGCACCTTTGCTCATACCCTAAAAGCGGATGAATTATTCGACCCTGCTCTTTCAGCCTCTACCCTTATCACAAGGCTCTTTGGCACATTGGGGGTAGAGCTTGCCCCGGCGAGGCCGCTCTCCTTTGGGTGCCGCTGTAGCCGTGCCCGCCTGCAAGGGGTGTTAGAGCGTTTCAGCACGGATGACCTTGACCATATGGCCCAAGATGGAGTGATTTCTATGGAATGTCATTTCTGCAACACGGCCTTCACCTTCCCTCGTGATAGCCTTACGCATCATACAAACACACTCTCTGCCGAGACGCCATGACGGCAGCGCGCCCCGCAGAACTCCACAGCCGGGGACAACCCCTCACGCGGCTTTATCCCGGCTGGGAGAGGGGGGAACGCCTCTCCGGCCCTGCGGGTGTGGATGCTCTAATTCTACATCACCCTAAAACAGGGCAAGAGGCGTGCTGGTGGCTCTCCCCTGATAATGAGCTCTTAGCCTGCCATGCCCTTGCCCTGCGCGGCACATGGCGGGATACGCTCATCAAAACATTGGACCCCACTTTACAAACCATCAGCGCAAGTTTGCTGGATGGCACAGCCCCTCTGCCCACAGAGGAAGCCTTACAAAACGAGACACTTGCCCTGCTCCGCACACTGCCTGCAACAGGACGGCTACAGCTCGTCACGCTCTGGTTCCAAACCATGCGCGCGGCTCTGCATGTTATTCCCCCTGCAACGCTTTTAGAGCATGATGAGGAAAGCCCTTTCTCTAAAGACCTCCTCCAAAAGCTCCTCCGCACACGCCCAGCGGGGCCGCATAGTTTAGCATGCTCCCCTTTTCATGGGGGGATTATCCGCACAAATCTCACTATGATATTGGAGCAAGCTGTTGCATGCCGATTTACAGATGACAAAGAGGGCCTAACTTTCTACCTCTTTTGGCCCAATCAAGATGCCGATGAAAGCCCTGTTAAAGACGCCCCCCCTATTCTTTACCTCCCTCATGCCTCTCTTTTGGTGGGGGATAGCACGCTTACACCCCTTGTCCCGGCTTTTTTACTCTCATGGTTTATCGGAACACCACAATGCGTTGAGGACCTCAAACAGGCCCGGCCCTTCACGTTAGAGGATTATGGTGTCGGCCATGCTTCTGCCTTATGGGATAATAGCGTCTCTAGCCCAAAGAAGGCTGGACAAATCGCCTCTAGCTTTCCATTCTCATCCCTATTATGGGAACAATCTGCTCTCTTGCGGCCTCTATCGCCCTTAGAGGATACAGTGCCGGGTGACGTAACGCCCACACCCGCTAGAAAACAGACAAAGAAACCCTATCAGCCTCGTAAGAAGAAACGTAAAAAAGGACGCAAACGCCGGTCATGACCATAAAACGCTTTACCCCTCTCATGCGCTTCTGGCCGTGCATGGCCCTCCTTTGCGGGCTGGCCTTTTTATCAGGCTGTGCCTCTGATGATGGCCATGAGACCTTCCCAAAAACAGATTATAGCTACCTACCGCCGCTGAATCTGAATGTCGGCCAAATCGCCATCAATAATCAAGTCCAGCCGGGTTATGATGATTTAACAGAACGTAGCCCTGATGACCCCGCTCAGGACCTGCAGCTCATGGCGCATCAAAGATTACACACAACGGGAACCTCCGGCACGGCGCAATTTATCGTCACCCAAGCTGAGATGACGAAATCCCATCACAGCTTTAGCGGGACTTATGGCGTAAAGCTTACGGTGGATGACCCAACCCATCAACGCCACGGCTTCATCACCGCACGCGTCCATCGCACCATTGAGGCCTCCCACTCTTATAGTCTGGAGCGCAACCTCCATACACTCAACGCAGCCCTTATGGATGATATGAATGTCGAGCTGGAATACCAAATCCGCAATCATCTTGCCTCTTGGTTGACTGACGCCACCGGCACGCCACTAAGTGCTACTACCGTCCAAAGCCAAGACCTCTCTAGTACAGAACTCCCCGCGTTGGAGGGCAGCACACAACAACATGCCCCCCTCAACAACACGGTTCCCTCTGCTCCTCACCCCACCTCTACAACATATGAGAGCACAACACCGACAAAGCTCCATTCCCCACCGCCGGGTGTTCTCTCCCTACCACAACATTAAACCTACCTCCTCGCTATAAGGTGAGTACATGACAGCAGATTCACTTGTCTTCTGCGAAGATTTTGCTCACCTTACCGCAGCTTTAACCATCTTTTCATCTCCTCAGGTCCGCCCCACGCGATGACATCATCCCCCTCTCACTCCACTGCCCCATCCCGTACTACATTATCGAGGCGGGGATTTATGAGGGGGACTGGTGCGCTTTCTGGCTCATCATTACTAAGCCATACAGCCCAAGCCCATGCTGATTTAGAGCCCCAACAAACCAAAGAGGCGGAGAATGACCCCGCCCATTATGTGCCGCATTTCTTCACAGCGGAGGAATATCGCTTTCTCTGTTATGCGTGTGAGCGGCTTTTCCCAGAAGATGAAAACGGACCCGGAGCAGTCGCCCTAGCTGTGCCGCGTTTTATTGATAAACAAATGCAAACCCCTTACGGACAAGGGGACCTCTGGTACCTCAACCCTCCATTTGTCAATGGTCCCCCAGAACTTGGCTACCAACTTCCCTACAGCCCGCAAGAGCTGTATCGCCGTACGATCGAACCTATTAATACCCATTGTTTGATGACCTATAACGCCCTCTTTGCAGACCTCTCCACCGCACAGCAGGATGAGGTTCTTCATAAGCTTGAGGACGGCGTCTTGCAGTTTAATGATATTCCCGGGGCTGTCTTTTTTGAGCAATTACGCACCAATACGTTAGAAGGTGCCTTTGCCGACCCCCTCTATGGCGGTAATGACGCTATGGGAGGATGGAAGATGATGGGCTTCCCCGGTGCGCGGGCCGATTTTATGGATTGGGTCAACCAGCAAGGGGCCCCTTATCCGCTTGGCCCTGTTGGTATGCCCCCTAATGTTGCCCCCTATGGCCCTGATGCGCTTCATGATGAGGAAGATTAACCACGCATGACAGACCACGTTACACCGCCTAAAAAGCCAGATGTTCTCATCATCGGGGCTGGCTGGGCTGGCAGCATCATGGCAAAAGAGCTAACCGAGGCTGGCCTGCATGTTACCATGCTGGAGCGCGGACATGACCATAGCACGGCCGTAGAGGGCGCGTATCCTGAATCGATTGATGAATTACGCGGGGCGATACGCAAGCGTCTCTTCCAAAAACTCGCACGTACCTCTCTGACCATTCGCAACCGTCCCGACCAAACAGCCCTTCCCTACCGCCAACTTGCCGCCTTTCTTCCCGGAGAGGGCGTAGGCGGGGCCGGGCTGCATTGGTCAGGCTGTCACTTCCGCACCACAGAGGATGAACTGCGCCTCCATAGCGCAATGCGCGAACGCTACGGGCGTCGCTTCATCCCTCACGATATGCATTTACAAGATTACGGGGTGAGCTATCAGGAGCTAGAACCCTTCTTCGATAAAGCCGAGAAAGTCTTCGGCACAGCGGGCGATGCCGCCTCAGTACAGGGAATCCCTACAGGGCGAGGGAATATATTCGCCCCTGATCGTTCCGCTCATTTCCCCCTGCCGCCGCTGGCTGATACTTTCTCAGCCAGCCTGTTCCGCAGAGCTGCAACCGAGGTTGGGTTTCACCCTTACAGCATGCCTGCTGCTAATGCCTCCCAGCCTTACACCAACCCATATGGCTGCCAGATGGGGCCGTGCAATTTTTGCGGTTATTGCAGCGGTTATGATTGTTATCTCTATTCCAAAGCGTCCCCGAATGTGAACATCCTCCCCGCCCTGCGGCAGGATAAACGCTTCACCCTCATCACACAGGCGCAAGTGTTGGAAATCCTCTTAGATGATGACCGCAAGACCGCCACAGGCGTACGGTATATTGACCTCAAAACACAATCCGAACAGACAATGCAGGCTGACCTCGTCATACTGAGTGCCTTCCAGCTCCATAATGTTCATCTCATGCTCACCTCAGGCATTGGCCAACCTTATGACCCAGTAACGCAAACGGGGGTGATTGGCCGTAACTTCACCTATCAAACCATTACCTCTTCCCGCGTTTGGCTGCCTAAAACGCACTTTACCAACCAATTTGTTGGCGCTGGCGGCGGGGGTGTTGCCATTGATGACATCAACCATCCCGGCCTAGACCGTGGGAAAGCAGGCTTTATTGGTGGCTCACCCATTTGGGTAAACCAAGCAGGGACAAAACCCATCAATGCCGCCCTTAGCAGTGGTGGCAAGGGCGCACCCCGCTGGGGACACGCTTATAAAACAGCCATGATTGACCAATATCGCCACTCTCTCAGTATTGATGCCCATGGCAGCAATATGGCTTATCGCGATGTGTATTTGGACCTCGACCCCACATGGCGCAACGCCTATGGCCAACCCATGTTACGCATGACCTTCACATGGAAGGAGAACGACATCCGCATGAATCAATATGCCGTCCAGCATATTGGTCGGATTGCCAAAGCCATGGGGGCCACTAAGATTGCCCTCAATAGCCTCCAACATGGCCAGAACTTTGATAGCCGCCTCTACCAAACCACGCACCTTAATGGTGGGGTTATCATGGGGGAAAACCCCAAAACCAGTGCGGTGAACCGTTATCTACAAAGTTGGGATGTCTCTAATCTCTTTGTCATTGGCTCTAGCGCATTTCCCCAAGGGTTAGGCTATAACCCTACCGGGCTGGTGGCCGCGCTGGCTTATTGGTCGGCTTACCATATCCGCCATACTTACCTCCGTAACCCCGGCCCTATGGTAACCGCATGACCCACATCTCCCGCGCTTCCTTTTATGCGGCCCTTTATGCAGCATTAGGGCTGCTTGCCATTTTTTCCTCCCCCCTCACCATAGCTCGAGCAGACACCCCCATACCGTCTGCTTTGCTAGAGGAAGGCCATTATCAAGCTATCCTCGGCGATTGCGCTGCCTGCCATACAGCACCGGGCCGCCCTGATTATAGCGGGGGCTTACCCTTTGAGCTGCCCATCGGCACGATTTATTCAACCAATATTTCGCCAGATCCTGTTCATGGCATTGGCCGCTATAGCGAGGCAGAGTTTGCCCGCGCTGTCCGGCTTGGGGTGCGTAAAGATGGCTCCACACTTTATCCCGCTATGCCGTACCCCTCCTATGCGCGGCTAAGTGATGCGGATATCCACGCGCTTTATGTTTATTTTCAACATGGTGTGGCCCCTCAAGCGGTAGCTCCGCCAGAGAATAAAATTAAGTGGCCGCTCTCTATGCGTTGGCCACTACGCGTTTGGCGGTGGCTCTTTGCCCCTAGCATTCGCTATGCCCAGCAACGCACCAATAGCCAATTCACTGACCCAACCTTGGCACGAGGGGCCTATCTTGTCGAAGGGCCGGGCCATTGCGGGGCCTGCCATACACCACGCGGCATCGCACTGAATGAAAAGGCCCAAACAGCCCAAGATGGCCCGCTCTTTCTCTCCGGCGGTGGGGTTGTAGAACAATGGGTTGTCCCCTCCCTGCGGCAAGAAAATCGCACCGGCCTAGGCCGTTGGAGTGAGCAAGATATTGTGGACTTCCTCCGCACTGGTCGCGCTCGCCCCGGTGCCAGCTTCGGAGGCATGACGCCTGTTATCATCCACAGCACCTACGCATTTACAGATAACGACCTCCACGCGATTGCGCGCTATTTACGCACACTAAGCCCCGCCCGCCCAGAAGCCCCTTGGGTTTATGACCCAAGCACGGCAGACGCCCTACGCCGGGGTGATATCACCCAACCTGGCGCACAAACTTATCTGGACCGCTGCGCAGCTTGCCATCGCAGCGATGGGGCTGGTTATGGCACGGTCTTTCCCCCTCTAGCAGGGAACCCTGTCGTGATGACGGATAATCCCACCTCGCTCATCCATATCATCCTCGCGGGCGAGACAATGCACCCCCTCCCTACCGCGCCCTCTGCCTTTACGATGCCCGCTTTTGGCGATGCGCTCTCTGACAAAGAGGTCGCAGAGCTTGTAAGCTTCATCCGCCATAGTTGGGGCAATCACAGCAGCAGCGTTAGTGAAGGCGAAGTACGGCGACTCCGCCAGCATCTGGCTCATCCCACTACAGCACCGACCCTACCGAAGAACTAAAGCAACCAGCCTTCCTTTTAGGTGACATTCTTGTAACATAAACTCATGAAACTACGCTTTATCTGTAGAGGATATGTGAAATGGAAGGAGCTATCTTCTCTCATTTTATTCCCTATACCCCCGGCTTACAAAGCCGTCATAAACTTGACTAAAACAGTATTTAATACGCCGCTCCGTCATTTTTGTTTAAATTAAGACTAACACTCTTTTGCCTTTGCAATAACAGGAAACCACCTGCATCATGAATGCCATTGTCATCACCGCGCTCAAGCGGCCTCTGACCTTTGTGGTCTTGTCGATCTTGATTGTGATGTTTGGGGTAATGTCTGTTTTTAAAACACCAACAGACGTCTTCCCTAATATCAAAATCCCGGTCGTCTCAGCGGTATGGACCTATGGTGGGATGCTGCCAGAAGAGTTTGCTGGCCGCATCATCTATAATTACGAACTCATGGTGACCTCTACCGTAGAGGGCATCGAGCATATGGAGTCCAACTCCTATTACGGGCGCGGGATTGTCACCATCTTCTTCCAACCCGGGACGGAGATTGGCGAAGCAGAGGCAGAAGTAACCGCAATCTCTCAAACAGTCATCAAGCAGCTGCCGGTGAATATCCCAGCCCCGATGATTATGCGGCTGGATGCCTCCTCTGTCCCCGTGATTTCGCTGCAAATTACCTCCGACAAGCAAACACCATCCGACCTTTATAAATTAGCGATGATTCGCGTCCGGCCCCTTCTCGTCACGGTAGAGGGCGCGGTGGTACCGCACCCTTATGGCGGGATGGATAGTTTTGTGATGGTCACGCTGAATCAAGACCAGCTCCGCGCTCATCACCTCTCAGCGATGGATGTGCAAAATGCCATGCATAATCAAAACATCGTCCTCCCCGCTGGTGACCAAAAGATTGATGCTGTGGATTGGATGGTCCAAACCAACGCCACCCCTAAGAGCATGAAGGCTATCGGCAATATCCCCGTCAAACGCGTAGGCAATGCCGTCATTTACGTGCATGATGTAGCCGATGTGTATCGCGGCGGGCATCCACAAACCAACCTTGTGCTGGTCAAAGGCCGACAAGGCGTTGAGGTTGTCGTCATGAAAAGTGGTGAGGCTTCCACGCTAGATGTCGTGGATGGTGTGAAAAAAGCCCTCCCCCGCCTACGAGCCGTCTTACCAGATGATGTCAATGTCAGCATCCTCACAGACGCCTCCATCTTCGTGAAAGACGCGATTAAAGATGTGGTGCGGGAGATGGTCACAGCGGCCTTCCTGACCGGGATTGTGGTGCTGCTCTTCCTTGGCTCGTGGCGGTCTACCGTCATTATTGCCACCTCTATCCCGCTGGCCATTCTCTGCTCTGTCATCGGGCTAAGCTGGGCTGGTGAATCCATCAATGTCATGACCCTTGGCGGGCTGGCTCTCGCTGTTGGTATCCTCGTTGATGATGCCACGGTGATGATTGAAAATATCGATACCCATCTTGAGATGGGTAAAGAGCTTGAGCCTGCTATTATTGATGCAGCGAATCAAATTGTCACAGCGACCTTTGTTTCCACCACCTGCATCTGCATTGTGTGGCTCCCTCTCTTTGAGCTTGGAGGGGTAGCGGGGTATCTCTTCCGCCCCATGGCAGAAGCGATCATCTTTGCGATGATTGCCTCTTTTATCCTCTCCCGGACACTCGTCCCCACCATGGCGAAATATCTGCTCGCTAATCATAACCATGGCCATGATATTCCAGATAAAGAGCAGCATATTGCCGATAGCAACGCCGCTGCTATAGCCGCAGGCCACCCTGCCCAACGTGGAGATGGGACAGATAGCCATAACCGTTCCGCTCCCCTACCAGCACGCAGCGGCTTTATGGGAGCTTGTATCCGCTTCCAACAAAGCTTTGAGGAAAAGTTCAATCTCTTTCGCGATAGCTATTACGCTCTCCTCGTCCGCTGTGTGGAGCAACGTAAGCTCTTTGTCGGGGTGTTCTTAGGGCTTTCTGTCCTCTCTTTGGGGCTCTACCTCACTGCGGGACGGGACTTCTTCCCGGAGACAAAATCCAACGCTCTACAAATGCATATGCGTGCCCCACTAGGCACACGTATTGAGGTTGCAGGGCGTATCGCTGCCCTCGTCTCTGACCGTATCGAGCGTGACCTCCCCGGCCAAGTGGAAGAAATTGTCAGTAATTGCGGCCTGCCAGAAGGGGCGCATAATCAGGCCTTTATCCCAACACCTACCATCGGCACGCAAGATTGCGACCTGACCATCGCCCTCAAAAATGAGGCCTCCCCGGTATGGGATTATCGTGCCCTACTGCGTAAAGACCTCTCCGCGCAATTCCCCGGTACGGTCTTTACCTTCCAACCAGCGGACCTGACAGCCAAAATCCTCAATTTTGGCTCCCCCGCGCCGATTGATATTCAAATTAACGGGCCAGATATTGCCGATAATTACGACTATGCGCGTAAAATCATCGCCCGCTTACGTCATATTCCCGGCACGGCGGATGTGGTCATCCAGCAAACGATGAAAACACCCACCTTGATGATTCGTGGTAACCGGACCTTCAGTATGGCCACCGGCCTCACCGAGGCCGACCTCGCCAATAACCAGCTTATGACACTCTCCGGCTCCAGCACGGTGGACCCGCAATTCTGGCTCGACCCCAGTAATGATGTCACCTTCCCGCTCAATACCTACGTCTCTCAAGACCAGCTCACCCATTTGAGCGACCTGCTGACCATCCCCGTCGATAAAGGCGATGGCAACCCAACCGGGACGGGGGACCAGTTGCTCGGCAGCATCAGCACTGTTGTGCCAACAGGCACACCGGGCGAGGTCTCACATTTTAACTCCATGCCCGAAGTTGATATTTACGTCTCGACCGAAGGGCGCGACCTTGGGGCTGTGCTGGCAGATGTTAAGCAGGTCATCGCCGATACCAAGCCCCTCCTGCCCAAAACGGCTGCAACAGACATCCACGGGGCAGCGGTGACGATGTATAGTGCTTATAGCCAACTCGTCCTCGGGCTGATGGTCTCCATCGTGCTGATTTATCTGCTCATTGTCGTGAACTTCCAATCTTGGACGGACCCTTTCATCATCATCACCGCCCTACCCGGCGCGTTAGCGGGGATTGCATGGGCCTTATTCCTCACCGGGACACGCCTCTCCGTCCCGGCTCTGACGGGGGCCATTATGTGCATGGGGACAGCAACGGCGAACTCCATCCTCGTTGTATCCTTCGCAAGAGAGCGGATTGAGCTCCACGGCGATGCCCTACGCGCTGCAACAGAGGCCGGGCGAGAGCGTATCCGCCCCGTGCTGATGACAGCCCTTGCTATGATTGTGGGGATGATCCCCATGGCGACCTCCAACTCCACCAATGCTCCCTTAGGCCGGGCTGTTATTGGTGGGTTGATTGTCGCCACACTCTCCACGCTCCTGTTTGTCCCCTGTGTTTACGCCATCATCCATAACCGTACTGCCTCTCATAAGGAGACCATCTAATGGCCAGCATGTCTCGCAACCGTAAATTACTGCTCGGCCTGATTGCCTTAGTGCTGGGCCTTTACATTGCCTCATTATTGATAGGCCGCATCGCCCATATGGCCCATCTCCATAACGTAGCGGAGGAAAGTGCCGTCCCCAATGTCGCGGTCATTCTGCCTCATAAGGCTGATAGCAAGGTAAGCCTCACCCTCCCCGGCACGATTGACGCATGGTACCAAGCCCCCATTTATGCTCAGGTCTCTGGCTATGTGAAAATGTGGTACAAGGATTACGGGGCTGTCGTTCATCAAGGCGATGTCTTAGCCGAGATTAACGCCCCCGCTTTGGATGCCCAATATGCCCAAGCGCGTGCTGACCTCGACGCCCAACAGGCCCGCTATAATCTGGCCTCTGTCACGGCTAACCGTTGGCGGGCCATGGGCAAGTCCCAGGCTGTATCGGGCCAGTCTGTCTCTGTTGCCACAGCGGATGAAAAAGCCGCCCTCGCTACATTAGAGGCCGCCCAACGTAACCTGGACCATTTCGCCGCATTGGAGAAGTTTAAGCAAATTGTCGCGCCTTTTGATGGCGTGGTAACGGAGCGTTCCATCAATGTGGGGGATTACGTCAATAGCGGTGGGGGCCAGCTTAATGCCACCGGTGGCGCGTCTGAGCTGTTCACCGTGGCAGATACGCACCGGCTGCGCTTGTTCGTCTCCGTACCGGAAATCTTCTCCTACATGCTGACAGACGGCCTCACAGCGCACATCCATGTCCCACAATATCCGGGCCGGACTTTTGAAGCCAAGTTCCTCACCGCCTCGCTCGGTTATGACCCTAACACACGGACAGCCGTCTCCGAGTTCACCTTGGAGAATAGCGACCATGCCCTCTGGCCGGGGACCTTCGCCTCAGTCGAGCTGAAAGCCAATAATAACGCGGCTCATTTGCTGAAAATCCCCACCGGTTCGCTCGTCTTTCAAGAAAAAGGCATGCAAGTTGCCACGGTGGATGCAAAGAGCCATGTGCATTTTAAAAATATCCGCGTTGGTAAAATGGCTGATAGCTCTACAGAGGTCCAAGCGGGACTTAATGCTGATGACCGCATCATCAATAACCCACCGGCTGACCTACTAGAGGGCGACCCCGTCCATATCGTCACCCCTGCGCGTGGTTATAACCAAAGCGGCTGGGAAGAATCCGGGGATGATGACTAATGCCTAGCATGACAACCACACCCTCCACCCTCGCCAGCCCTGTACAAAAAACACGCCATTGGCTGGGGCGGCTTGCCCGCCATACAGCCCTTGGGAGTGGCCTGCTGGCCCTCACCGCCCTGGGCGCGTGTGACCTCGCCCCACGCTATGAGCCTCCGCATTTTGTCGTACCTGATAGCTGGCAGGGCCAAGCCCCTTTTGCTGTCGCCCAGCCAGCTGATGCCACCTTACCTACAAACTGGTGGACCCTCTTGCATGACCCGCTCCTTGATAAGCTAGAGGACCGCGCCATTGCCGAGAATGGCGACCTCCAAGCTGCGGCGGAACGCTTCCTCCAAGCACGCTCTTTAGTCGCTAAAGCACGCGCGGGCCTTCTGCCTCATCTCAGCCTTGATGTAGGCGGGTCTGATAATAAACAATCAGCCGATAGGCTCTTTCGTAACGGGGCTACGCTAACCCAAACGCAAGAGGAATATGCAGGCCTGGCCTCATGGGAGCCAGATATTTGGTCCTCCATCCGTAACCGGGTGAGAATAAACCGGCAAGCTGCTCAACAATCGGCGGCACAATTTGCGATGGCACGCCTCAGCTTGGAGGCCGAGCTTGCAAGTGATTACATCCAGCTGCGCGGCTATGACGCACAGATTGCTATCTATCAACAATCCATCGCCTATTATCAGCGTGCGCTTAATGTCACACGCACACAACTGAAATATAAAGCCGCCCCCCGGTTAGACCTCGCCCGTGCAGAGGCACAGCTCTACACCACACAAGCCGCGTTATATGACATCCAAGCCGCCCGTGAGGTGACAGAACATGCGATTGCTGTCCTGACCAATAGTGCGCCTTCTAGCTTCCATATCGACCCGGTAACGGCGTTGGACTTCCACCAACCTTCAATCCCCACCGGGGTGCCATCAGCCTTGCTGCAACGCCGGCCTGATATTGCCAGTGCAGAGCGGGAAATGGCCCAAGCAAACCGTGCTATCGGCATTGCGCGCGCCGCCTTTTACCCGCATTTCTCCCTCAATGCGGATGCAGGCTTTGAGGCCAATGGCTTCAAGCTGGCCAATCTTGCCAACTCCCTCTGGACATATGGCGCACGGATGAACATCCCCCTCTTTGATGGCGGGATTCACCGTGCTGAGCTGCAACGCTCTTGGTCAGCTTATCGGGAAACACGGGACCAATACCGCACGACCGTCCTCTCGGCCTTCCGCGAGGTGGAAGATGGCCTCTCCCGCACCAATCGCCTCGCGTTGGAGAACCAAGCCCTCCAAAAAGCTGTTAATGCGAATATGGAGACCCAGAATATGACCATGACGCTCTACCAAGGTGGGGTCGGCACATATCTGGATGCTATCTTCAGCCAAGAAAACACCCTCCGCAGCCGCATTGCGCAAGTGGAAGTTGCTACACGGCTTTACCAAGCAGATGTTGCCTTAATCCGCAGCCTTGGCGGGGGCTGGGATGTAAAAGACCTCCCCAATATGGGCGAGACCCTCTCGGTCGGGGCCTTCCAATATGAAGGGCTGCACCACCCCAAACAGGTGGGTGATGTCCATGCCTCCGAACATCCCGAAGCGCATGAGGACCTCACTCATGATGCCCCCGATGCTGTAGGCCGTGGCACCAATGCTCATCTCAAACCGTTGCCCATTGGGGCCATGCCGTAACGCAACACCCGCCCCATCGTGATGGTCTCACGTCATGATGGGGCATAGTCTTTTCTTCCTGTTACCCCATACATCTGATAAGCCTGAAAGCACGTTCCTCATCTTTTGCGAAGGAGATGCTCTCTTATGGCGCGCTCCCCCCATTCAGCGAATCCAGCCCGCTGGGCTGCTGTCATTCTGCCACCTTTATGCTTGGGTGGCTTTCTAGCGTGGTCGGCTGGCTTATTAACCCCGGCCTCCATCTCGCCCTCCCATTTTATGCAACGCTTCCATAATGCTGGGGCCCCTAATACAGGATTCCGCCGCGCCCATGCCAAAGGGATGTGTGTAACAGGCTGGTTTGACCCCTCACCAGAAGGCCGCGCCCTCTCCCATGCAGGGGTCTTTAAAGGGGAGCATCTTCCCGTTATCGGGCGTTTCTCACTCGCACCCCCGCTGCCTTATTTGCCCGATAACCCTAACATAGCCCGCAGCTTAGCCTTGCAGATTCGCACGCCTTCGGGGGATGATTGGCGCATGGCCCTTGTTGATGTACCGTTACAATCCATGCGGGACATTGCTGATGCTTACGCCTTCTTCAAAGCCGCACGGTTAGACCCTGTAACCCATAAGCCAGACCCGGAGGCAGTTAAGGCCTATGCCGCCCAACGCCCTTGGCTAAACACCGCCTTTGAGCAAGCAAAAGCCCATCAACAAACATCCGACCTGACAAACGATACTTATAACAGCCTGGACAGCTTCATCCTGACAAATGATGCGGGGAAGAAAACAGCCGTCCGCTGGGCTGTACAGGCAAAAGAGCCTTTCCGCCCGGCTGAGGGGAGCGGTGCGAATGATGGCAATTACCTCTTTAAACGCTTAGTGCAAACGCTAGATGAACGCCCCCTAAGCTGGGATATTGTAGCCACCATTGCCCGTGAGGGCGACCCGGTGAACGACCCCAGCCAACCTTGGAATGACGCAGACCAAAAAGTTACCGTTGGCACTGTAACCTTCACCAAAGCTTATAGTGAGGATGAAAATCCCTGCGGCCCTATGGTCTTTGACCCCACCATCCTCCCAGAGGGCATCAGCGTCTCGCAAGACCCTTTACTTGCCCTGCGAGCCTCGGTGTATATGAAGTCTTACGCAACACGCTCTGCTGAGCATAAAACGCCGAGCATGGTCACCCCTAACGATGTCGCCAACCCGACCCTCACATCAGACGAGAAGGGCCAGTAAGCTATGTCACTTCCGCAAAATACGGGTAAGGCTGCGCCCTTCCCTCGCCTCTCCATCATGCTTCATTGGGTCATGGCCGCACTCATCCTTGTGATGCTCTTTGTCGGGCTGTTTATGGCGCATATATCGAGCATCCATTATGCGGGCCTCTTTACATTGCACCGCACGGTCGGGTTCCTCCTCCTACTGCTCGTGGTCATCCGGCTTATTAACCGCTTTACCAATCGCACACCGCCCCTCCCGGCAGACCTCCCCAGCCCCATGAAACTCGCCGCCCATCTCTCCCATATCCTGCTCTATGGCTTCATGTTCGCCTTACCGCTGGTTGGCTGGGCTATGCTCTCAGCCGGGGGCTACCCCATTACCTTATGGGGCGGTTGTCACATTCCGCCTCTTATGGGCTTTCATCCCCATCTATGGGGTGCGCTACGCTGCCTACACAGCCTGCTCGCCTATGGGCTCATCCTCCTCATCCTCGCCCATATCGGAGCGGCCCTACTACACGGCGTCATCCGCCGCGATGGTGTCATGGGCTCCATGTTGGGGCGGTAACCAATCCCAATTTGGCACAAAACACATAAAAAAGGCGGCCCTTTTACAGGACCGCCTTTTCCTTTACCCAAACGGTAAGTAGTAAGCCTCAGAAAGGAGCATCAATATCCACGATATTGATGAGCTTGTGATTCACAAACTCCTTAATACCAAGGTCGATAAGCTCCCGGCCATAGCCGGAGCGGGCAATCCCACCGAAAGGTAGCTCGGCCTTTGTCCCGGTTGGGTGATTGATGAACACCATACCAGTACGGATTTTTGCAGCCACACGGGCACCACGGGCTTCGTCCTTTGTAAAGACAGAGCCACCAAGCCCATAAGGGGAATCATTAGCGATGCGAATAGCATCAGCCTCATCTTTTGCCCGATAAAGCTGCGTGACCGGGCCAAAGAACTCCCAATGGCGTGCCTCATTCTTCTCATCCAGCCCTGTCATAATCATCGGCTGGAAGAATGCCCCCTGATTGGGGATAGGCAGAGGAATTGTCTCAACCTGTGCCCCATGCTTTTTGGCCTCTTCCACCTGGGCACGCAAATCATCAGCCGCTTTTTGGGAAGAGAGTGGCGCATAATTGGTGCTTGGGTCTAACGGATCACCGGCCTTCAGCTCAGAGATGCCTTTTTTATACAGCTCCACAAAACGGTCATAGAGGCTATCCACCACGATGATGCGCTTGGCAGACACACAAACCTGCCCTGCATTCCAATGGCGGCCAAACACAGCCCATTTGACAGTCTTTTCTAAATCAGCATCATCCAACACGATGAAGGCATCACTACCGCCTAATTCCATCGTGGCTTTCTTCAACGCTTTACCGGCAATCCCTGCCACGACCGAGCCAGCCCCTTCCGAGCCTGTCAGGGCCACACCGCAGCTACGCGGGTCATTCAGCACCATTTCCGTATGATGACGGGCCAGATAGAGATTCTGGAACAAGCCTTTCGGTGCCCCTGCTTCCTCAAACAACTCCTGACACACCGCCGCACATTGCGGCAAATTACCAGCATGTTTGAGGATGACCGCATTCCCTGCAGAAATCTGCGGTGCTGCAATACGCACCACCTGATAATAAGGGAAGTTCCACGGCTCAATCGCCAGAACAATGCCCTGCGGCTCATACACAATCTTTGCCCGCCCAATGGCAGGGTTGGAGACCTTCAACTCCTCTGGCTTCAGAAGGTCTTCTGCATGCTCGGCATAATATTCGCAAATCTCGGCAGAGAGAATGACTTCTGCTTTGCCTTCAGCCAGTACCTTGCCCATCTCTAAAGCAGCAAGACGCGCTAATTTATCAGCATCCCGGCGCAATAAGGCTCCAAGAGCTTTTAAAACCTTCGCCCGCTCAGCAAAGCTTGTTGTCCGCCATGCCTCATAAGCCTCATACCCCCGGGCTAGTGCCGCTTGGACCTCTTGGTCCGTTGCCTCGGGGAATTGTTTGAGGACCTCATTCGTATAAGGGTTTGTTGTTGCGTAAGCCATAATATACCTCTTTCTCTTGCCCTAATTTTATAGAGCGCGTTCCAACACTTTGCGGCTAATTTCTGGGGTAATTTCCTCCCCTTCCCCTAAGGCTGTCATGCCGTGGTCTTTTAGCTGCGTGATGATAGGCTCAATCCCCTCATGGCCAATCTCATAAGCTGAGAGACGAACAGGAATATCCAACCCTTTAAAGAAGGCCTCAATCTGAGCAATCGCCGCATCAATCCGCTCATCCTCAGAGCCATCCTTTAGCCCCAGAACACGCGTTGCATATTGCAGCAGCTTCGCCCGCTTCTGCTCCCGCCGCTCCTTCAACATAGCCGGCAGAACAATGGCTAGAGTACGGGCATGGTCAATGCCATATTTCGCCGTGAGCTCATGCCCGATAGCGTGCGTTGCCCAATCTTGCTTCACACCAGCCCCAATCAGACCATTAAGAGCCTGTGTTGCGACCCACATCAGATTTGCCCGCAGGTCATAATCATCAGCAGGGGCTTTTGTGATGCGCTGTGCAATATCATGCAGACTGAGCAAAAGCCCTTCTGCGTAACGGTCCTGCACCATCGCATCTTGCGGCAGGGTCATATAAGCTTCCATCACATGGACGAACGAGTCCGCCACACCATTGGCCACCTGACGCGGCGGCAAGCTGAAGGTGCGTGTAGGGTCCAAAATGGAAAAAGTCGGGAACACATGCGGGTTAGAGAAGGCAAGCTTATCGCCTGTTTCCTTGCGGGAAATCACAGCAATATTGTTCATCTCCGAGCCCGTAGCAGGCAAGGTAACAACCGTCCCCAAAGGCAGAGCCTTTTTAACCGTCTGCCCCTGCTTTAACAGGATGTCCCACGGCTCACCTTCATAAGGTACAGCAGCCGCAACAAACTTGGTGCCATCCATAACGGAGCCACCACCAACTGCGAGGAGGAAATCCACCTTCTCTTTACGCGCAACCTCAACAGCCTTCATGAGGGTTTCGTAAGTCGGGTTGGCTTCAATCCCCCCAAACTCGCAGAAAACTCGCGACCCAAGGGCTTTGCGTACCTCTGCCAATGTGCCGGTCTTCTCTGCACTCGCCCCACCATAAAGGACAAGCACGCGCGCTTGCGGGCTAAGCTGCTCATCCAACTTGGCAATCATCCCTTTGCCAAAGAGAATCTTTGTCGGGTTATAAAACTCAAAATTATCCATAGCATCCTCGCTGATTCTGGACATACTCTAAAAATAGACCGGTCATCTCGAAAATGAAAGGGGGGCATCCTTAAAAACCCTCTCATTACAAAAAACTCATATTAATAACCCTATTAGGAGGCTAATAGCTGCCGCGTTGCCACAAACGCATCCTCAAAAGCGGTTTGTTTATGCGTGACCTTAACAAGCAAGGTCGCCCCTAACCATGTTTGATATACAACAGATGCCGCTAAACGCGCAGGTAGAGCTTTTGTGATAGTCCCATCCTGTTGGCCTTCCTCCACCATACAGGCAAGCCGCGCAATAATGGCCGTTGTCCCTTCCTCCAAAATCAACCTCATGCGCTCGGAAAGGTCGGAGACTTCTGCCGCTAATTTAACGACAAGGCATTTCTCGTTCAAACAGCCATGTTGCTGCGCGTCCACCCAGCATTGGCAATAAGCGGATAATTTCTCAAAGCCCGTCTTGCCCCGCTCGGCAATCAGAGCATCCAGCTTTTGGAGATATTGCTCATTATACAGCTCCAACAATGCCGCACCGAAATGCTCCTTCGATTCAAAATAATGATAGAAGGAGCCCTTAGGAATCTGCGCCGCCTCTAAAACTTGGCTTAATCCCACAGCGGAAAATCCCCGCTGGCTTATAAGCGGGCGGGCCGATTCCAAAATACGCCGACGCGCTTGCACATGCTTCCCTGCCACTGTCATGCTTTCATCCCCTATCAAAAACAAGCCTATCTGTCCAGAATTGAAATAGACTGGTCAGTCCACATCATTCCTCTGGACGCTCCCGCGCTCCCCTCAGTATCATACGCGCTGCTATGCCTGTTTCATTCACCCCGTCATCTTCTGGGCCGCTTTGGCATTATTGGCGCATACATCACCCTGATATTCGGGAGATGAGCATGGCATATGGTGCAAAACTGGCCCTCCCCTTGCATTTTCATCAAGAAGACCAACTCGCTTTCCTCCTAACGGGGTGTCGTCATTTCCTATTTCCTCATCGCAGCGTCACTCTTACAGCGGGGCAGGCTTTGCTCATCCCCGCTGGTACACCGCATCTCTCACGTGATGATGACCCTGCCCGCACTGGGGACACATTATGCCTCAATCTCTATCTCACACCCCACCGTTATCACGACCCAGCCGATTGCGCGGCCCTCCTCCAACAATCTGTTGGGGAACGCCCCACTCACATCACCATCATTCCCGCACCGGCTTTACCCCTCCCTATGCAGGATGGCACCCCCCTTCATTCTATCCAAACCCTTGCGCAAGAAGCTGGAATGAGTCGGGAGGCCTATTCCCGCCGCTTTCAACGCCAATACGGCGTAACCCCGCAGGCTTTTCGGCTTCTATGCCAATTAAACGAGGCTAAAGCACAACTCCGCACAGGGATAAACAACGTGCAAGCGGCCATGAATACGGGTTTTGCGGACCAAAGCCATATGGGCCGGCTCTTCCACCGGACCTTTGGCACCACACCGGGCCGCTATCGTCAGGACCCCACCATACCTCCACTTACCCCCGCGCCGCTTTTATAAAACAAATAAGGTCACATTCCTTCTATACCGTGGCGCGGCCTCTCTAGCATGATGACGCACCCATTCTGTCTCATCATGAGGATAACTTATGAGCATCTCTTTCCACGGCCTGAGTGCCTTTCCCATTACCCCTATGCAACAGGACAAACCCGATGAGGCACGCTTTGCTGCCCTCATCACCCGGTTGGTGGAGGCCAAAGTGGATTCCATCGGGGCTCTCGGCTCTACGGGAAGTTATGCCTTCCTCACCCGCGCAGAGCGGGAAAAACTAACACGCTTGGCCGTCAGCCATGCGGGTAGCATCCCCGTCCTTATCAGCATTGGAGCTATTCATCTACGCGATACACTCCTACTTGCTGAAGATGCCCAAAAAGCCGGGGCAAAAGCCCTTCTTCTCCCCCCTATGAGCTACTTCCCCCTACGAGATGAAGAGGTCTTTACACTTTATGAGACCGTCAACCGCCACGTCTCCGTCCCGCTCATTGTTTATGATACGCCCGGTACAACGCAATTCCATTTCTCCGATGCGTTAATGCAGCATATTTGCGAACTTTCGCATGTCCGTTCCATTAAGCTCCCTAGCGGCTCCCCCACCGCTGAGGAAGCTGCTGCACGGATGGCACGCCTCCTCCCCACCCTACCAGAGAGCATCACCCCCGGCATTAGTGGCGACCCAACCGCGGCCCAAGCCCTCATGCATGGCGCGCACATATGGTACTCCGAATGGGGCGGCTTGTTCCCTCGTCTAGCCCGTCACCTCACCGATGCGGCCCTTGCTAAAAATGAGGCTGAAATAACCCGCATTGAGGCGATATTCGCGCCTTTCTGGGCTATGAGTGCCCGTTATAATGGTTCACTACGCGTTATCGCCTCTGCTGCGGAGATTATGAATCTAGCAGGGCCGGGCGCGCTCCCACGCCCATTGCAAGGTGTCTCGCAAGACGATTACGACCAGCTCGCTACCCTCATCCACACACATCAACCCGCGTAACCCCTCACCCACAGGCCCCGGTATAACGAACGGGGCCTGTATGTTTTGACCCAATTTATGATAGCGTGGGGCTATGTTCATCCGCTCACACGCCCCCATCTCTCTGTTAGCTCTCACTGTAAGAGCCGTGCTGGCTTTGGCCATCTTATGCCCTGCACTCGCTATCGCAGGCCCTTGTATGCCGCTAGACGCCCTCCAACCCCCGCACGCCAACACGACAGACCCCACCCAACCTTTCTATATCGATACATCCGGCTTAAGCGGCAGCGGTGTTATGCCCATTCATGACCCGCATAACCCACTTTATCCCCCTGCGACCGACCTCCCCGATGCCACACTCCCACCCCTCACCAAAAACGGTAATTACATCTTAGGCCCTACCCACACACTCCCTGCGGAGTGGAACAACACCCAACCCGCACAAGGCCGCTTTATTCGCCTTACCCTCTCATCCTCTCCTAAAAGCGGCTATAATCCCGGCATCGCCCGTGATGAGGCAGAGCCCTGCGCAACGGGGGTTCGCAATATGTCCACCAGCCACGCAGGCGACCCCTCACGCCTAGACGTCCCCGGTGCCCATCCCGCCCCTTGGCACCGTAGCGTTGATATTTATATCCCGCCCCATACACCAACAGACCATCCCCTCCCCTTTCTCATATTTGGTGATGCAGGCGATGACGGTATTTATCCGGGGCATGACCTATTCTCTTTGGTTGATGCCCACATCAAAGCGCATCGCATCCCCCCGATGGTCATCATTGGTGTTGGTTCCGGCGGGGGTGATGCCCAAGGCAGCGAACGCGGGCGCGAATATGATACGATGTCCGGCGATTATGCCGATTGGGTCGAGGCCCATATCCTCCCTCTTGTAGAGGCAAAGGCTCACCTCCATCTCTCCCATAACCCTGATGACCGCGCGACCATGGGCTTTAGCTCCAGCGGGGCCGCCGCCTTTGCCATGGCGTGGTTTCGTCCCACGCTGTACCATCGGGTCCTGGCCTATTCTCCCTCTTTAGTGAATCAACAATGGCCGTATAACCCCGCTCTACCCGGTGGGGGCTGGCAGCTCCATTCCCCATGGGCAGGCACACCGCAGGCTATACCCCCCCACCCCGGCGCGGCCCTCATCCCAGCAAGCCCACGCCTGCCTTTACGCATTTGGTACGAAATGGGCGACCAAGACCTCTTTTACCCCGTGCACCCTATGCCTGATGGGATGCATGATTGGGTCCTCGCTGGCGAAAATCTCGCCCGTGTCCTTGCGGCAAAAGGCTATGCGTATCAATTTATCATCTCACGCAACGCCCAGCATGTCGATGGCCCCACAATAGACCAAACCCTCCCAGAAGCCCTAGAATGGCTTTGGCGGCCAAATCCCACACCCCGTCACAACTGACGATGAAGCAACGACCCTAGGTAAGTATCCCCGCAAGGCGGGGAAATGAGTCTGCCAGATCCCAAAGGGTCAAAAGATCGACCTTCACGATTTATGTGCAAGAACGCAGCAAACAAATCTTGAAAGGTATGACTTGCGGAACCATAATACGTGGAGTGGAAAGATCGCTTCAGTTAAAAAACAATCTCTCCACTGAACCTACAAACGTTTAATCAGTGGGTGACTTCAGAGCGGCCCCTAACGCCTGAAGCACCGGTATCTCCCGCGAAAGCGGGGGATACCGGCCCCCAATCTCTAAAAAACTACTGCATCACAATCCATCCCCGCGGGGGCGGGGAACATATAAAGAGGTCATTCACGCTAACCTTCACGATCGGTTCATCCCCGCGGGGGCGGGGAACATTGCCCCCTGCGCCTGTTCAATCAGGCGTTCCTGGGTTCATCCCCGCGGGGGCGGAGAACATAGAGAGATGGACGTAACAAATAAAAATTACGCCGGTTCATCCCCGCGGGGGCGGGGAACATCTAAAGCCAAACGGGCATCAGCTCGAACTATCCGGTTCATCCCCGCGGGGGCGGGGAACATTTTATTGATATGTTTTGTAATATTTCGAATGTCGGTTCATCCCCGCGGGGGCGGGGAACATGAGGACAGGAAGACAATTTTTAACAAAAAAGTCGGTTCATCCCCGCGGGGGCGGGGAACATCCAGATAGTAAGTATTTTGTAGATCAATGCCGCGGTTCATCCCCGCGGGGGCGGGGAACATAGAAACGATCATCTTCATCACAGAGATGCTGTCGGTTCATCCCCGCGGGGGCGGGGAACATTAGTCCACCGTGGTCAGTTGGACGCCATCTCACGGTTCATCCCCGCGGGGGCGGGGAACATGGCGTGTAGGCTACAAGGGGCGGGCAAAGCGGCGGTTCATCCCCGCGGGGGCGGGGAACATAAAGGTCGGACAATCTCGATATTTGTTAGTGGCGGTTCATCCCCGCGGGGGCGGGGAACATTAGAGGAGCACATCCCTACTAGCGCGGGAGCGCGGTTCATCCCCGCGGGGGCGGGGAACATTTTTCAGATGATACGGCTTCATCGGGAGACTCCGGTTCATCCCCGCGGGGGCGGGGAACATACCAGACCTGCGATGATGATGGCAACAATTGCCGGTTCATCCCCGCGGGGGCGGGGAACATGTCCGGTCACGCTCCTGCGCCGGGATGAGATTCGGTTCATCCCCGCGGGGGCGGGGAACATTTCTTACGCTTAGCCTCTTCCTCTTCCTCGTCCGGTTCATCCCCGCGGGGGCGGGGAACATTTGAAGCTAGGAACCCCAATCATTCCATTTCTCGGTTCATCCCCGCGGGGGCGGGGAACATTTCTTCTTCGTCCTCGTCCTCGTCCTCGCCCTCGGTTCATCCCCGCGGGGGCGGGGAACATTTGCTCGCCACAGAACAAACGTCAAGGCGTTACGGTTCATCCCCGCGGGGGCGGGGAACATGAGACCTCCGGGTATTTTCCAAACGACAACGTCGGTTCATCCCCGCGGGGGCGGGGAACATGGATGAATATGTAATACTTAAGGACACTAACACGGTTCATCCCCGCGGGGGCGGGGAACATCTCGTTTCTAGAATTCTCCTCCGTCTCCTCTTCGGTTCATCCCCGCGGGGGCGGGGAACATTGTTCACGATACTCTAAATAGAAGTAAGTGTTCGGTTCATCCCCGCGGGGGCGGGGAACATCTCAATATAGGGCAAGAACAAATCGTTCCGGGCGGTTCATCCCCGCGGGGGCGGGGAACATCCCGAAAAAGTTTCAAAAATATTTTTTGACTACGGTTCATCCCCGCGGGGGCGGGGAACATTAAAAATGGTGTTGGGTGCGATTTTGTTGTTGCGGTTCATCCCCGCGGGGGCGGGGAACATCATTCCACGGAGCTGGCTGTAATCCAGACCAGCGGTTCATCCCCGCGGGGGCGGGGAACATAAACGTGTCTTTAAATCCAGAAGGACGCCCGCCGGTTCATCCCCGCGGGGGCGGGGAACATTTCGGCATATGCCGTTTACAAAGACTCAATCTCGGTTCATCCCCGCGGGGGCGGGGAACATAGCCTATCCTAAAGCGATATGGTTGTTTTTGACGGTTCATCCCCGCGGGGGCGGGGAACATTGTTTAGTGATATTTCGAATGTCCTTTTCAGACGGTTCATCCCCGCGGGGGCGGGGAACATAGCACCGAAATCGATGCTACCCCTCATAATGACGGTTCATCCCCGCGGGGGCGGGGAACATTTGATAAGAAATTTGCCCGAAAAGGGAAACACCGGTTCATCCCCGCGGGGGCGGGGAACATTTTAGATAAGTCATCAAACCCATAACCTCTGCCGGTTCATCCCCGCGGGGGCGGGGAACATCCGCATCAATTTGGGGGCCTAGGTGGGGGCCTCGGTTCATCCCCGCGGGGGCGGGGAACATTGATCCGCAGGCAGGCAGAGGACAGGGACGCCCGGTTCATCCCCGCGGGGGCGGGGAACATACTTCTTAAAACCAACTGTATTATAAATCTTTTTCAATTGTCAAAGAGCGTACCAACATAAATTATATTTTAAGAATTATCACCTCCCTCCTGTTCCGGGCGAAACGAGACAAGCTCTAACCCATCAAAATCAACGGGCATGCGGCGGTTCCGCCCTGCGGTGCGAAAGGCATAGCCTTGGTCGTTAGGCACATGCCAGACCATGACAGCATCTCCCAGCCCTAAGCCAGCGAGCACTTGCTCCCATATCATCTCCCGTGTGCGAGCGGAGTAATCACCCACATAAACACCAGCGCGTATCTCCACCAACCAAGCGGCGAGACGACCACGCAAGCGTGGCGGGGCATTCGTAACCACGACAACAAGCATTAGCGGTGCCCGGGGTCGCCAAAGGGTTCATCCTCAAACGCGACGGGTACGGCCTCTGGCGGAGGGTCAGGCCGAGGCAAGCCACCAGCGGAGAGAACCTCCTCTATGGTAGGGATAATCTTCTGCAATAAACGCTCTTTGCGGAACTTATCCCGGCAAGCAAGCCTCACGGCACGATCTGGTGCCATATCTAACCGGCCCCGCTCTGCTTTACCCGCAATGCGAAAAGCCTCTGGTATGACTGTATCCATCTTAAAAATATCAGCCACATCATACACAAAGGAGAGCGGCTTCCCGCTATGGAGAAACCCCACCGCTGGGGCATAACCAGCGGCCAATACAGCGGCCTCGGACAAACCATGCAAGCACGCTGTCGCGGCGGAAAGACATCGATTAGGAATATCGGAGCCATCCCAATCTTTCCGGTCATAAGAGCGGCGTTTCCAGCTCACGCCATATTGTGCTGCCAAAAGAGCGTACCCTTCCCGCACGCGCGCGCCCTCAATGCCGCGTAATTGCTCGACCGATCGCCGTGCTGGTGGGTCCTCCTTAAAGCGCAGCTTGTACATTTCCCGCACAACCCGCAAACGCGCTTCGTCATTCAACGCCAAACTTGCTTGCCAGAGCAGGCGATCAGACCGCGCTCCACCGGGTTGGCCAGCCGAATATAACCGTACCCCCGCCTCACCTACCCATGTGATGAGCGTCCCCACACGCGCGGCTAAACATACTGCTGCGTGAGAGATACGCGCCCCCGGCTCCAGCATAATACCTGCTAATCCACCAACGGGGATTTGCGTCCGTGTGCCATCTGCATTCACAGCAACGAAGGCACCATCCAGCACATCAAGTTGGGCACGCTCAACAAAGATGAGCGAAGCACGGTCTTTAAGCGGGATCGGCTTTGGCGGGGCAAGACCGGGTAACCCACCCTTCCCCGCCCCGCTCATATAGCCCGCCGGATGAGCATAAGCCCACACCCAAAGGCCTTTGCGCGGCCAAAGCCTTTACCCATCCTCTCCAAAAAGGCTTGAGGGTCCGTGACCTCTAACTGCCCTGTCAGGTCCAAGATACCGAATTCTGGCTGCTCTTTGCCACGCCGTTTATCAAAACGTGGCAGCCGCTCCACACGGTAATCCTCAACCTGCATATTTTCCAACACAAAGCCAGCACTCTCACCTTGGCGGGCAAGCCATGCTTGGCCCTCTTGCTGTGCAAGATCCATACGCTTTGCTGCTCGTTCCTCTTTCGCCACGGGATAAAGCGCATCCAACACAACATCAACACGCTTGCCCGTATCACGCTTCATCCGTGTTGCGTTGACTTGTAGTTGAAAGCGCAACCGGTCCCCCACCTGCAACTGAGGAGCAAAAGGCTTAACCACCGGTTTTTCAAACAGCTCATTATCATCCCGTGGTGGGCGCGGCGATAAAGTGATAAAACTCCCATCGCTCTCTGCCCGCCAGAGGAAATCCCGCTTTTGGTCGGGGTCTGTCGCAAAAGCAGACCATAACATATTATGCTGAGCAGACCGCCTGTGTCCCGCATCGGGCTGTTTTAACGTATCCTCCAAAACACGCACGACAGGACTACGCGAGAGGCGAATACGGCTTAAATACCACTCCATTAGCGCGCCTCCCCCTTTGTCTCTCCGGCTATTTGTGCCTTAATCGACACCGAGCGCAGAGCAACCTCGCGCGCAGCAAAATGCCAGCGTTGCCGGTCTAACGGCACATCGTGCACAATCTCACGCGGGGCGTGTTCATCACTATGCGCGCCATCCACCACGAGAGTGCGTGCCTCTAATTTGCCCTCCTCCCCAAAGGACGAAAACCAATGTGGCACCCTCGGCACTATTATATGCCCCAAAGCGTCCTCCACCGTATCCGCTTCTACGATTTGCGGGTGTGGTGGTGCAGCAAGCGGGCATGATTTCCGCCCTAAATAGAGCGTAAAACACGGCTTCTTTAAGGCAGCTTCTATAACCTTCAAGCCTTCACCCTGTACGGCGATGCCATAGAACACCCCCGCCCGGTAGTCACGCAGCGTAATGCTCGTCTCTACCTTGTCCCCCGCAGCTAACAAAGCCTCCGGGCGCGAATTGGGCTTCTTCACCGCAGCGGATGGCACAGCTTGGATTGTATGAAAATCCCGCACCCCCTCACCGCTTGCAAAAATCGCCACATCAATCTTTAACGCATCTAATAGTGAGAAATCACCATCACGCGGAATGCCTAAGGCTGCCCCCATCAAACCAATAAGGGCGGAGCGACCGGGCCAGAGCAGCGACCCGCGCCGCTCATGCCCGGCAAGTTCGCCCATCGCCCCAAGAGAGGCTGCGAGCGAAAACACCAGATAAGAAGACATCACGCACCCCGCGCGGCTTCGCCTGCAAATGCAGCAATCTCTTCCAATGTCGCGCCATCATCATGACCAACATGCAGCTTAGCTTCTGCCTCCCAGCATGGACCATAGGCTCTATCAATCGCCTCACGGGTAGCTTCCAATTTCGTAACGGATTCACCCAGCAAGTCCTTGCCTTCCACAGCCTTAAAGAAGGCACCAGACAAATCACGCGGGGCTTGCTCGCCACGCTCTGCCAAAATGTAATGGGCGCGTGGATGATGAGCAAAGCTGTTCTGCTTACCGCTAGGCGTCGCTTGCGCTAGACCTTTTGCCAAGGCCTCCAACGCTTTAACAGCAAGCTCTTTATCACCCGCTAGATTTTCAATCAAAAGGTCCACATTCACGCAAACATAGTGATAGAATACGCCAGAGCCAAAACCGGTCTCGCCAATATGCGCGGCCCCTGTCTCATCTGCTTTATTGAGGTCATCCACCGCAGAGAACCAGTCTTCTTGCTCTATAGACCGGTGCGTCGTAAAAGCGTGAGCCACTTGCACAGCGGCATCCCGATTGAAGTCCGCATCAGAGGCCAGCATACGCCCAAACATAGCCACATCCACCGCACCATCAGCATTCCGAAGAACCCGGTTTTTAAGGTCTTTATCCTTCGGTAATTTCTCACCTGCAGCCGCAGATTCAGCCAATTCATAGGCCAATTTCTGTTCTTCTGGAGAAATAAAAGCTAGTGTCGTAGCAAGCTTATCGCCGGACTCTTTCCCTGCAGATTCTAATTTACCGAAAATACCCGCAACCTCTTCAGCAGTTTTATGAGCAACCGCCTCTTTGATGCCATTCTTCACTAAATGTTCGACCAACTTACCGTAAAGACGCTTCGTCCGCACCCCCATATGACCCGCAAGATTCTCCGCAAAGAAGGCACTCTCCCGCAACGCGCGCTTGATCGATTGTGAGGAGTGCCGCAAACGCGTCTCACCACCAATCACAGCCTGCTTCGGCCGCCCCATATCGTCACGATTAGGATTAGATGGGCCGTATGTCGTCAAAAGGTGGAATTGTACAAAAACAGTCATGCTAAAACACTCACTCTATCCATCAGGTAAAAACAGAAACTCAAGCTTGGCTAGGCTCAGCCTTCTTTTCAGAGCCAAACGGAACCCCGAAATAGTCCAAACACCAGCGCGTACGCGTTTGATCGCCCCAAAACATCATATCCCCTGCAAGGCGCGCCACATTACATTTCTCATCCGCCGAAGTGACGGCACGCCGCAATAAAGACGCGACCTCATCTCTCTCTGCCGTGATTAATTGCTTAAAGCGCATATGCGACATCACAGGGGTTTCATCTGCGCCCTTTAACCGCTTTGCTAAGCTATCGGGCACATTGTGACGCACAAAGCTAATAACATGCAGCGTCTGAGCAAAAGGCTTTAGCTGATGCTCTCCTAAACCCAGCGTAACAACCAGCCTAGAGACGGTCGGCTCAAACAAAATATCAGGATATGTACTGCGGCGTAACCGCGCACTTAAGGCACGCGCTGCACTTTGCCGTGCGTCACGACTACCCGCTTTTTGGGCTTTACCCTCCGCCTCATCCTCAGACTGGCCCTGCACGCGCGGGGCGATATAATTCCTCCACCATTGGAAAATTTCCTCCCCGATTGATCGTTTCTCACTCATGCCGCTTGCCCCTTCTTCTGCGCTTTTGTTGTAGGAACAGGAAGACCTAACTTCTGGAACAATGAAGCCCCTGTTTTTTTGCCATGGCCATGTAACGCTATGCTCAAGAACTTCCGCGCCTCTGCGATCGCCTTCATCTCCTTCATGCCACGCTCAGAGAGTCCTGGTTTGGCTAAGACATCAAATTGAGACAAAGCTTGATCCCGCATCTCACCCAACCACGCCTCGGCAGGGTTACCACCTTCGGCTATGTCGCGAAAATGCTCATAAAAAGCCGGTTCCGTCTTGAGATAAAACTCCTCCCGCTGCGCGTCACGCGCTTCCCCTTTATCCAAAAGAGACGCTAAAGCCTGATGCAGCATAGAAGCCACCATCTCCGCAGCCTCAATAAAACATTTCACACGCCTTACCGCTTCAGCCGAACAAATCTGCATTGGTTGACGTGAAAAAACAAAATCTAACGGACTCCCCTTACTCATAGCCCAACCCGCGACGATAACAGACACTTGCTTCCCTGTTGGTCTGTCCATCCCGTCCCATTCTTGAAGAATTAAAGCCCGATGCTCTAAACCCTCTTCATCCTCACGAGAAGGTTTCCCTACAATAAGAACACCCAACCAATTACGGTACCCAAACCGACCCGCACGCGGGTGCCGGGGAAGTGGCATTTCTCCGGACTTCATACGATAATAGGGACTAAGAGGATGCTGCCACCCTTCATAATTCGTCCCGTGTCGTTTTTGGATAACCCCCGTTATCCCCTGTTCATCCCCTACAAGACGTAGGCGGCGGGGCATGCCAAAAAAGGCTTCAGCCGTAAAGGGAGGAGCATTTTCATCCTTACCATCATTAGGCCGTACTGGCCCCTTCCCCTTCTCTGATGTTCGGGTCGGGCGCATCCATGGGAGGTCCTTCATCATAGAAGGCTGGCCAAATGGCACATTCAACCACACTAAATCCCACAATGTTTTGCCGGGGTCTAAAATCGTCACAAGCGGGCCACCACCACGCATGGAGGTTAGATACCCAGAACCACCAGCAGGCGCAAAATCCTGCAAAGTGTAGAGAGCCATAGCCGCTTCTGGCAACGTCAAACACTTATAACGCTGGCGATGGACCATAAGGTCCCGATTCTCCTTTTTTGCTTGATCGCTAGCACTATCGATAAACAATGTGTCAACGGGCTTAGGCGCACCATCAAGCTTGTCATAATCCTGCAAGAAACGCGGCCCATCCCCCATTAAAAAGAAAGCCGGAGCATAAGCCTCCAACGCGGTCCTTAATCCCTCCGGGTCGGGCTTTGTACGTGCCTTCCAATCCTTCTTATCAGAAGGCGGGGTTGCCATATAAACAAGCCCAATTAATAGCTCCAAGCACGCAACGTTAAAATCAGGCCTAGGCCAATCGGGGAATAGTACATCACTCTCCGCTATTTGCCACGGGGCAATCACCCGGCGGCCCTCTTTACATTTTACAGGAATCCACGGATCCGTGATGAGATTCAACAACGCTAAGCCCTCACAAACTATTCAAACTAACCGTAAAGAGAAATCTTACCCAGCAATAGCCATATAGACACAACTCTGTGTTGATAATAAATACTATCTCTTTTCATCCTCTTTATTGTAGAATACTAGCCCGTTATCTCTGTCATAATGCAGTCCCGCACAAATATCGCCTTCAGGCTCCTGCACAGGGCATAGCGTAACGCTGGCTTGCCTCCATTGAGGCCAGTCTTTCTTAATAGCCTGAATCGCTGGGGCAGCTTGGTCTGGCAATTCAAGGTGCGCTACTTTAGCAACCCGCACAGAAAGCTCCGATAAGTGCCATAAAGCCTTCTCATCACCATTGGTACTGCCATCAGCCTGCGCCCAAGGGCGTAAGCCTGCCTCTGTATAACGCGCTACCATTAATGTTCTCGTCTCATCACCCAGACGTGTCGGATAACGCGCATCATCCGCTCCATTGCCAGCCTTACGATAGCCATCCCCTAAAGCGACAATATTTAGACACGCTAAATTATTAGCCGCTGAATCCTTGCCCCATCTTTCATTTTCCGCATTCTCTAAAACGGGCGGTACCGGCTCGGCTTCATCCCCATGAACAGCCTCAATAAGACTCCGCAAGCCTTCTGGAGCTTCAATTTGCCCCGTGCGGAATAGAACAGAGGCCGTTCTCCACATATCAGGCAGGGGGTACACCCATTCCCCCTTACCCAAAGCCCCTTGTAGCCAACGCTCACCCTCTATCACCGCAGGGTCAGGTGAAAGAACCTTCAAGATTGGTGCGGGTACGGGCCGATTTGCGGCAGGACGACGGTCCATATGCCGCCATAACCGCCCGACACGCTGTATTAGAGAGCCCATAGGCGCAAGGTCCGAGACCATGACATCAAAATCTAGGTCTAACGATGCCTCAACAATTTGTGTCGAGACCAAAACAAACCCGTCACGCTCAGTGCCATCACGCCCCACGCGGGAGAGAACCTCTTGCTCCAAACGCTTACGATCGCATAACGCAAAACGCGCATGCAAAAGCCGCGCCTCTATCCCTTGCTGGCGCAAAACCTCTACCGCGGCAATAGCATCATCAACCGCATTGCGCACCCATACACAAGCCGCTCCCTTTGCCGCACATTCGGTAAGATAATGCACGGCTTCATCCATAGTGCCGAGACGTTCTACCTTTACCGAGCCTTTTTGGGGGCGTTCATCCGCTGCAAAAGCAGTAACGGCCTCACCACCTGCTACGGTTATCGCGGGGTAAGCATAAGACTGCGCCTCACCACCATATGTGGCCAGTAATTTTTCCCGCCACGTTAAAGGCAATGTCGCCGTTAATAAAATGGCCGAGCCCCCCATCGCCCGATGCATTTTCAACAAAGCCACTAGCTCTTGCGCGATATAAGGCTCACCCATCTCGTGAACCTCATCCACCACTATAATTTTTGAGGATAAGCCATAATGCCGCAATGTTTGAAACCGCACGGGAAGAACCGACAACAACGCTTGGTCAATCGTCCCGACACCAACATCTGCTAACAAAGCGCGCCGGTTATCATGGGCCAACCATGCGGAGCTCGTAACCTTATCATGTGGTACATCCTCGCCCGTACGGCTTTGCCCCAACACTAAATCTTGAAAAGGGACCGAAAGACCCGCCCGCCCATGCGCAAGAGTAAGGGTTGGCTTGTCAAACATCTTGCCAATGCTTTGTTTAACACGCTCAAACATCGCATCGGCCGTTGCCATAGTGGGGAGGGCAAAAAACAACCCTCGCCCCTTCCCAGCCAAAGCCATACGTTGCGCCAAAAGCAATGCCGCTTCCGTCTTACCTGCCCCAGTTTCTGCCTCCAAAATGACCAAACTAGGACCATCCGGCAAAGGCACATCAACACACGCGGTTTGTAGCGGACGCAACGCAAAGGAAAATAACGCCTCATCCCGCGCGCTTGTGCTGCCAAGCCCTACCTCCTGTACAGCTTTACGCGCTGTCTCACGGGCTTTCTCTAAGTATACTTGCGGCTCCAACCCCGGGGCTAGCGGAGGAAAATAAAATGTGTTCGACCCAACCCAATCCGCCGCTGTACAGAAACCCGGTAACCACCATGATAGGCGGATAGCATCCTCCTCATTCAGCTCCGCTAAAGAGGCTTCAGGCCAAAGCGTACGGAATAGTTCTAAAACCTCCGACGCACTCTCCGCTCCCTCACCAAATTGTTCTAAACATTCGTCATACTTATCCCCTTGCAGACTCACTTTCGGAGGACGACCATGATGCCCGGCTATGGACGCATACAAACAACGCCGGACATCCTCCTCACCACCGAGCCATTCCTCCAAATACTCATCTTTTTCATACAGGAAGATTTCTGTGAGTTCCCAATGCCGAAACTCCTGAGCTATCCCCTCCCGCAACATAGCGCGAAAGCTCTCGCTAAACTTACCGAGGTCATGCAACCCAACAAGAGCTACAAAAGCCTGTTTAAGAGGCGGTGAAAAGGGGAAAGGCTCAATAAGCACTTCCGCCACTGCTGCGACATCAAGGAGATGATAAAGCGCGGGATGCTCAACATCGCTATCAGGGAGAGGGCTTTTAGCAGGCCACTCCATAACAGACTGCATCATACCCTCTCCCCCTTATGTATTTATTTTGCTTGAACAGGATAGAGAAAACTATCCATCAAAAAGGGCGTAATTGAAAAGACAAAAATATTACGATCCCCAAGCTTGGATGATTCTTTTGGTTTATCAAACGCATACCCGGTCTCTACATTCTTCAATTTAAACGTATATTGTTTACTGAAAAACTGGTCACTCTCGCTAAAGGGCTTCGCAGAGGCGTTAAATGTAAGCTTTACGCTTTTATCTTCTGCCTTAAATGCTTGTGCATCGAAGCTAAAAGCCATCTCTGAACTATCAATCTTACCTTTATTATTGTCGGACATCTGTACAGGCAATGTGTTAAAGGGCGTCACATCCTCTGCCACTTTGTCTATGTCATACCCTTGATTACGAATCATATTGATAAAAACACGCTCACGCATGTTCCGGCCCTTCCAAAACTCCTCCTTAGTTGCCGCCGTAATAGAGGTCGTCCCAGCAGGAAGGGCCCTAAAGGTCTGCACCAAACCCAAGGCTTGCCGAATATCCTTCATACTCGCCCGTGCTTTCTCTGCTGGTACGGAGATGCGATACACCTCCACAACCACCAGCGCGCTAGCCTCTGTCCCAAAACCGGAGGGCTGATTATCCGCCGCCGCAATCTTAAACATACCATCAGCCTGCGCTGGCATGGCACTTAATGAAAGGATAAGGCCCAATAGATAGATAAGTTTTTTCATCTCAACATCTTCCCTGACACATCGCTCCATATTAGTAACAAACCTACTCACAACCCTTATATATGTCCAGAAAAGGGCAAACACATCACATTGATATCCCTTCTTTTTTAAGAACATCATGCAAATACGCAGTTAACGCTAAATTAGTCTCCTTCCTACAAACAAGAAGACGTATAAATATTTTTATGATCATTAGAAGAGATACTAAAAGAAAAATAACATCTCCCCCTATAGAAATAACAAAATCTGAAATTAATAACGCAATAACATATAAAATTACATATAATATGAACTCCCTAAAAAGAAACCTAACATAATCACCTACTATAAAAACAGATTTTATCCCAAAATAAGCACTTTTCTGCGAATTAATATTATACAGCGTCAAATACGTGCTGTTAGGGTCTCCCTTTTTCCCTCCCCGTATCAAAATAGCTTCCTGTCCATCCCGACATTTAAACTTTATATTACTAACATGCACTTCCTTCCCATTGGGTGAAACGATCCAAAAGGTTTGATACCGCCTTATAAAAGACGATACCCCCCAATCTCCATTTCCCACATTACGAGACGAAAAGGAGTTACCCTGATTATGAGAAAAGAATGTTGTTTCATGCCATTGCTTTTGCCCACGAACAACGCCCCTCTGATAATCAAACCAGACGGGCGTACCCCTTATCACATATTCCACCATCTCTATTTCTTATTAGAACTCACTCTATAAACTATTCCTGAAAACAAAATAAAATCAACACTCTTATAGGGTATACTTAAAATCAAAAAGGATCGAACTCACTATTTTAGCAAGTGATAACCTAAATAAGGAAAACTTATACTGTGTTTATACAAGAGTAAGCTTCATCAGATTTTACTGACCTGCAATGC